>JACRND010000099.1 GCA_016234975.1 Nitrosarchaeum sp.
CAATATAGTGCCTCTCCTTGTTCCCAGGATAGATCAAATTACGGAGTCATCATATCTACGAGGGTTTCAGAGTCAGACCGCCATGCAAAAGTTTGTCGTGTTGCATGAGTTGCATTTCTCATAAAGATGAGAACCTCTTTTGCATCATTAATGATAAAACATTTTTTATCAGAATCTGATAAAACTGCACGAACTTTTTTCTGATCAAATTCAGAAAAAAAATCAGGAGTCTTGCTTATTGGAGAGATAACCATTTGGAGATTGGATGGGGATTCTTCAACCCAATCAAACACATCAGAATGATAAAAGCGCAGTACATCTGGAATGCTTCCATATATTTTGAAAGATTCCATACTGCTTTCGGTCATTTCTTTGATTTTGTTATTGATTGGACCCATGCCATGTAGTAATTGCATTTTTTCAGATTTTGACTCATCAGTTTCTACTACAAAGAATGGAACCTGTTTCCATAGTTCTGAAAGAGAATTTTCTTTGCCTGCCAAAGAGTTGACTCTTTGTTGTTCTTGTTTTACTAGGGTTTCAATGGCCTGCTTCATCTCCATTGCAGAATATTTTGTAGGATGGACAAGTTCAGCGGTTACTAATCCCAAATTTTGCAGTGAATTTACAAGATGATAGGTCTCAGTTCTAGGCAATTGTAGTGCTTTTGCAATTTCGGCAGCAGTCTTGGAGCCATACTTACCTAGATAGATAAACACCTTACTTTGGTTAGAGGTTAATCCAAAGGCAATTAGTTCATTTTTAATTCTCTCAAGAGTAAGCTTGTGTCGGTATAATTCCGTGTCAGAATCATTATCAAATAGATTAATTGTTTTTTCTTTATTCATTATTCTTCACCTAAGTTTGTTTGTACACATTTCATAGTTTCGATTGAAATTTTCGTTAGTAAATTCCATGGTGTGTAGAAAAACTCTAAGCAAGGATCAATAGTTACAAAAAGGGTTGGATCTAGATACATCTGTCTCATATGAAAATAACAGGAAAACTAGTATATTAGCGATTTGGGAATTTGCAGGAATAATACGCTTGAAGTAATTTTTATGTCATTTCAGATAATTTTTAATTCAATCTTAGATGTTTTATGCGTAATCTAGTACTATTTTGATATGATGATCGATCAAGATAGTTTCAAAATTCAACGGTCTGAAAACCAGAAAAACTCTACTTAAAATTAGATAAGACCAAGACATAGTCATGAAAGCAAGATTTAATGGAAAATGCATAGAATGTGGCGAAGAGATCAAAACAGGAAAAGAGATTGTGAAAAACTCCAAGGAAAAATGGGTTCACAAGGCATGCTCTGATGTGGAAGAGAAATTGCCATAGTACGAATTATTTTAATTCGGCATGTGTCCTGACTGCAGTCTTGCTTACAATTTCAGATAGTTGATCATTGATTAAAACACGTAGACAGAATCAATATTTAGAATTTATAAAAAAGTCATAGAATTCATATACAGATTATAGAATTTTAAGATCCATAAGATGAGCAAAAATTTTTGGCATGATATAGAGTCAGGTACAGATATTCCAGAAATAGTCAATGTAATAGTAGAGATTCCAAAAGGATCGATGAACAAATACGAATATGATAAAAAACACAACATGATAAAACTAGACAGGGTATTATTTTCGCCATTTCATTATCCAGGGGATTATGGTCTTATCCCTCAGACACTATCGGAGGATGGAGACCCACTTGATGCATTGGTACTTGTAACAAATCCCACATATCCAGGAATACTAATTGAGGCAAGACCAATTGGGTTGCTTCAAATGAAAGATGATGGAAAACTAGATGACAAAATTATTTGTGTTTCAACAAATGATCCTAGGTATCTCCACACTGTAGACATTACAGATATCGAAGATCACTATCGCTCAGAGATCGGGCATTTTTTCCAGGTCTACAAAGATTTGGAAGGAAAAAAAGTGGAGATTTTAGGATGGCGAGGTTCTAAAGAAGCAAAAGGAATCATTGTGGAATCCATCAAGAGATACAAAGATACTTTGAAAAAATACTAAGATTTTGTCATAGTTAAAAGAATAGAAGTGTACATGACACTCTAATCTTTTGGTTAGGAACTATTCCTCATCTAAAATTATCCAAGACAATCCTAGTATAGATTCCCAAGCTGGTGGAATTTCATTGTTATTTGACATGCAATACAATTGCAAAGTTTACTTAAAACACTCACGTAGAAATGATTCATAGTAATCATCAGTATCCCCTAAATACTATTTTATAAAATCATATTGTAATTGGAACTCTCACCAAGTACCTAATTCGGTTTTGGTCTTAAGTTCCAGTTAAAGATTTCAAAACTTTTCTCCTCAAAAGGATCAAAATGATTTAATTTTCAGCGTGACACCATGCATTTTTTAATAGTTACAAAATAAGACATCATATGTCAGTGTACAATCTTGACAAATGGGACCTATCAGAACTGGCAAAAGATCCAAAGAGCCCAGCATTTCAAAAACAGATTAGAGATTTGGAGGCATTGGCAAAAAAATTTGAAAAGATAAAATCAAAATTAGATCCTAAAATATCATCAAAAAAATTTATGGGTATTTTACATGAGGTTGAAGAAATTTCTGAAAAAATGAGCAAGATTGGAGGATATGCATCATTGTCATATTCTGCAGATACACAGTCAGATGAAGCTACATCACTTATGACAAGAATGTCAAAGCTCGGATCAGAGATTTCCAACAAAATTTTATTTTTTGACTTGTGGTGGAAGACCCAAGTTGATGACAAAAATGCAAAAAGATTGATTAGAGATTCTGGAGAACTTTCAGAGTATCTCAGCCACAAAAGACTGTTTGCAAAATATGCGCTTTCCGAACCTGAAGAAAAGATCATCAATACTTTAGACGTTACAGGAATTTCTGCACTGGTGAAACTGTACGACAAGATGACTAGTGCATATGAGTACCAAATGAAGATTGGCGGTAAAACAAAAAAGATGACTCGTGAAGAGATCACAAATTACATAAGAAGTACAAATCCAAAAATTAGAGAAACGGCATACAAAACGATCCTAACAAAATACACAGAAAATAAGGGTGTGATAGGAGAGATCTATCAGAATATTGTTTTGAATTGGAAAGACGAAGGAATTGAAATTCGAGGTTACAAATCTCCGATTTCAATGAGAAATATTGGAAATAATGTAGATGACAAAACAATAGAGTCGCTTCTTGCAGTGTGTAAGAAGAATTCTCCAGTGTTTCAAAAGTTTTTCATACAAAAAGCAAAAATGCTAAAAATGAAAAAATTACGCAGATATGATCTATATGCCCCAGCAGCAGCCAACATAAAAGAAAAAAATTACCAATACGACAAATCAGTAAAACTTGTTTTTGAATCACTGAAAAGATTCAGCCCAAAATTAGAAGAGTTTGCTAAAAAAGTATTCAATGAAAAACATGTTGATTCATCTATAAGAGTTGGAAAAAGAGATGGTGCGTTTTGTAGCACATTAACTCCAAAGATCACGCCATATGTTCTAGTCAACTTTACAGGCAAAACAAGAGATGTTTTCACATTGGCACATGAATTAGGTCATGCCGTACACAGTCAAACAGCACAAGATAGATCAATTCTAGTTCAAGATGCACCATTGCCATTAGCAGAGACAGCATCTACGTTTTCAGAGTTGTTACTATATGACAATTTATCAGACAAAATTAACAGATGATGAGAAAAAAATCATGCTTTCAGAAAAAATTGATGATCTATATGCAACAATTATGCGTCAAGCATTTTTCACTATTTTTGAAGTGGCAGCACATGAACAGATTGGAAAAGGGACAACCGTTGAGGAAATTTCAAAGACATACATTCAAAATCTCAAAGAACAGTTCGGCAACTCTGTTGCTGTTTCAGAAGATTTTGCAATAGAATGGAGTTGTATTCCTCATTTTTACCATACGCCGTTTTACTGCTATGCATACTCATTTGGAAATTTACTTGCATTATCATTATTTCAAAGATATAAGAAAGAAGGAAATGACTTTGTTCCTTCATACATTAACATTCTTGCTGCAGGCGGGTCTAAAAAACCAGA
Organism: Nitrosarchaeum sp.; assembly: GCA_016234975.1. GTDB lineage: Archaea > Thermoproteota > Nitrososphaeria > Nitrososphaerales > Nitrosopumilaceae > Nitrosarchaeum. The sequence continues at coordinate 4,098 of JACRND010000099.1, forward strand.
AAAATTATTGGCAGAGCACGGTTTGGATATTGGTTCTCAAAAGTTTTGGCAGGAAGGCCTTGATTACGTTGAGAGTCAAGTCAAGGCGCTCTCAGCATTAAACTAGAATTTTTAAAATTTTTTAATAATATGGGGCTGGCAGTCCAACGCAAGGACTGCCAGCTTGTTCCCCGAACGGTTTGAATTCGATGTCAATTTCAAGTTTAAAATTATCTGATTTAAATGTTTGAAACTACCCCCAATCTAGTTTTTTTGATTTGATTTTTCTTGCAGAACCTGCCAAAATTCCAATCGTGATTCCAAGTTGGTAAAGAAAATACAAAAAAACCTCAAAAGTACTAGGGTTCAAATCAGTGAATCTGCTAAGACCGGTCAACAGTAACATAAGCAGACTAAAAAAGAAAACAAAGATTTTTGCAATACCATGAATGCGGGTAAATTTTAGCAACACAAAGGTCATAACGGTCACAGAGATTGCAAGTACTGCCAAAAATCCGGCGTTCATACCAAATACAAGAAAAAGCAACGACGTTAATTCGCCGGGATTGTTGTCTTGAACAATATTGGAAAGATCAATTTTTTCAGGAGATGCAAAGCGAGGTACACTTAAAATTGCATTTACAAGAAACAAGAAAAATAAAGATATTGAAACCAGTTTTACATGATTTTGCAGACGCGGGAATCGCAAAAGTATTGCTCTTCCCAAAATAATTCCTTGGAAAATTCCAATTCCAAAGGCACTTAAAATTGCAATTACTGAAAATACAGGATTTTGAAATACTTCAACTAAAAATAGGATTAATGCCATATTTAGAAAGTCATCCCGATCACAATATTAGTTGCTAGATACAGGGTTTTGGTAAAATTAGCAAAATAATTTCATCAAAGATAAAAATCTAAAAAATAGATGAATAAAACAAGAGTAAATTTAATAATTTCATCGCTAGAATGACAACCTATGCAAAAGATCATGGTTTTATTTGGATTAATTGGAGTACTAATTTTTACAACAAATTATGCATTTTCACAAGAAATGGGTCTTGCTACATTTCAAGAGACGGCACAAGTAATAATTGATAAAAGCATATCACAAAACGTCACAGCATCAATCGCTTTACAAAGTACAAACATCCAAGAAATAAAAATTCCTGCCGAATTAGAACAAAAAATTAGAGAAAACAACAGAATAACAGCAATAGTTTTGACAAACCAGAATCAGTGTATTTTGGGCGTATTTGACAAATCATGCATTATCATAAATGTTGCAAGAGATACAGCAGACACAAATGTCATAGCAATTCAAAACTCGACAAGGAAGATTGCAGATTCATTCATAGATGAATTAAATCAAACGTTTGATACTAAGGCAAAATTTCATTCCACATTTATTCAAACTAATGATGAGATGAGCAAAGCCCTTGAAACATCAGGAATAATTTCAGGTAGAGGCACAATATCTGCAGTGTATACAATGCCTATGGAAGATACAGAGTCCATGTATGAAAAAATCTCAGCAATATTACTCTCAAAAACAATTAGAGCGTCTGGTGGATTTTATGACATAGCAAAGAATCTATCCAAAGAAGAAAAATCAAAGATGACATTTTCAATAATACCATTGGAAAATAAATCATTATTACAATTGAAATTATCAGTAGATTATCCAAATATGGCATCATCAGTTAATGAAATCAGTCCATTAGAATTTTTGAAAGCGGAGAAATTAAAAAGATCAGATTATTTTTCAACTGGAACTTACCCATTAAATTCAATATTACAAGTTGCAATATTATCTAAAGAAACAACTAATGTATCAGATGTGAGAGGAAACATAATTGCCACTCAAGTAGTAGACGGTGAAAAAATTCCAAAAGAAATTACAAAAGAAGGGTGGGTTTTTGATCCAGAACAAGGAAAAGTAATTCAAGGAAAATATATTTTTGGTGAAAAAACATCAATTGATAAAAATGAATTGATTTTTTCATTGGGCGGCAGTGAGTTAATAGCACCAAAAAAAATTGAAACATATTTTGACGAATCAATCATGATTGTAATAATAATCGCAGCTGTTGCAATTGCAGTGGCAATATTTTATCTCAAAGGATATAAAAAATAAAACTATACAAGTAAAACAGCTGCTGCAAAGACAGTAGTCCACTTGCCATCTTTATCGCCTTTTGCCGATTGAGTGACATTTTGTGTTTTGTATATCTGACCAGAGATCGTCCATTGTTGTCTTTTTTCGTCCCAGCTTTTATCAATATCAAACGGAATGCCAAGGGATGATGCCAGCATTTGTGCTGCAATGTCTTCAGCATAATCGCCGGACTGTTGTTCGTTTTGTCCATATGATTCGTATTCGGAAAGATAGCCGTATCGATTCGTATCTTTTGGGCGTGCAATACCAACTGAGGCAGAACACAGTCTATGAGCCTCATTTGTTTGGTTCTTTGAATAAATTGTAAATAAAATCTGTCCCGGTTTGATTTGCTTGAGGCCCTCATTTCTGGAGATTAATTTTGCATTTGGTGGGAAAATACTTGAAATTAAAACAAGATTGGTACCTGCAATTCCAGCATCTCTTAAAGCATATTCAAAACTCGTCAATCGGTCTTCATGAACGCCTCTACCTTTTGTGAGGAATAATTTTTTGGCAACTAAATCTAGCAATTCTTTCTTGATGAAACGGTTTTATTATTTATACTTTGATTGAAAAACATCAACAGGTTATTTTCAAAAAAAATGCGATCTCCGTACCGTATTCTGTGTAGCATATCAAAATATCTTTTTTATCACATCATTTTTGTCAATCATAATCTTGGACATTATTTTTGAAAGACAGATGATGTTTAGAAAAAACAGAAAAAAGGTTCTTGGTACAATGATGGATCAAAACATACTTGCAATTATCAAGTAGAATCAACTTGAAAATGGGGCATTGTCATTGATCATGCATGATATTAGGATTTTGGGCATTAGGTTAACTGATCAGTAATGAGTTAGATTTTTTTATAATGTATAGTAGTATAGATTATGTTAGAAGAGTTTTTTCAATCGAATGTTTTCTTGATTGGATATTATATTCTAACAGTGGGGGCATCATTTCTCCTCATTAAAGAAACCAAAAAGAGAATTAGTGATCTAAAAATAGGAATTAATTCAATAAAATATGCACCCATACCGTTTGGAATTTTATTTGTATATGTTGTTTTTGCACATGATTTTGTTGAAACAATACCGATTCTAAATTGGAGTTGGCTTGGATACAACATTGCTTTTGGTCCATTTGCAGATCAGGGATTTTGGGGCATAGTTCCTTTCATTCCGTTATTGGTGTACATGTTTATTCACATTAACTATGTTGAAGAATTGTATTTTAGAAAATCAAAAAAGATGGTAGTAGTGTGGGCATTTATCCATATTGCAATGGGGGTAAAAGTACACATGGCAATATTGTTGTTGCCGATAGGATTTGTGTTCAAATACATTTATGATAAAAAAGGAATCAATCACTCATATGCAATGCATTTTGCAACAAACATACTAGTTGTCATTGCGCTTTTTCTTTCTTTTTTCATTTGATTCTGGCTTTTGTGTTAGAAAGATCCAGCCAAAAAATCCACCCAGAGATAAATTGATGGCACCCATAAACGTGATTAACAGTATCGCTTGAGGAGCTTGATATGGTGCAACATACAGACCGACAATAATTCCAAGAATGCCGGTTCCAAAAAACATCATCATCATAATTTTAAGTCGTAGTGGTTTGACGTATTTCATAGATGATTAGCAACAGTTTCACAGTATTATAATCTGATGGGCAGACACATCAAATACGAGAAAATATATTTTTGAAAATCAGATAACCCAAAAAACAAAATTCCAAGACATACGTAAAGTTTTATTTCAAATACTTATCGGGTAACACTTTAAAGTTACAAAATTTTTATTGGATTTTGTGCCAATATAGCTCAGCCTGGTTAGAGCATCAGATTTGTAATCTGAGGGTCATGGGTTCGGATCCCATTATTGGCTCTTTTAATTTTATAAAAATAACTTCGAAAGAGTAAGAAAAAACGACGTTAAGCGTATTTCAGCCTAATATCTTCCTCTATTTTCAAATCTTGGTTTTCTATGTTTTGGTAAACATTCTTTGCAGAAAACATCTCTACCTTCAATTGGTTGAAAAGGTACCTGTGATTCTTTTCCGCAATCAGAACATGTACATGGGTACATTTTACGTTCGTCTTCTGACATTATTTTGGATAATTATGATGGAATATAAGAACTGTGAGAAATAAAACAAGGTAAAATTTGGCAATACGAATAAGTATGTTATAATTCAAACAAGCCCAGATGGACTCTGACGAAATAAAATCAAAGCGGAGTGAAACTAGTAGTGAAAAAATTCCAGTCAAAAAATCAGTGTTCAGTGTTTTAGTGATTTCAGTTATAGCAGTTAGTTTGATAGCTGCATTTTTTGCAGGTTCATACGTCAGCTTAAAATCAGATCAAGTGACAAAATCAGAATTAAACGAAGCAGTTGCAAAAATAGAATCAAAGATTTTGAAAAGTCAGCAGGTATCTAAACAACCGGATGTACAACCAATTAGCGTATCATTAGATGACGATCCGATAAGAGGGGATCAAAATGCAGCAATTACTATTGTAGAGTTTTCTGATTTTCAGTGTCCGTTTTGTGCTCGATTTCAGATTCAGACACTTCCATTAATTTTAGAACAATATGTAGAAACAGGAAAAGTGAAATTTGTATACAGAGACTTTCCAATACAGAACAGTCATCCCAATGCAATGTCAGCTGCGGTAGCATCAGAATGTGCACATGAACAAGGTAAGTATTGGGAATATCATGATACGTTATTTGAAAATCAAGGAGTTTGGAATAAAGCAGAAGTTACATCTGCAATTGCAGTCTTTAAAGAATTTGCAACGAAATTAGATCTGAATCAAGATCAATTCAATTCTTGTCTTGAT
>JACRND010000053.1 GCA_016234975.1 Nitrosarchaeum sp.
CAGAGAAACTTCTGAGATAAATCCAACCGATGATTCCACCGATAATCCAAAATCCACAGAACGGCATATCAAAGGATGTTTATGTAATGTTGCTAGCATATCATTTACGTAATCACGCTGGTCATAATATAGACCGCCATGACGTACTAATTTCTCATTATGCGGAAATTCTAACAAATTTGTTTATGGCAGTTTTTCTAGCCGTAAAAGCAATCTAGTTCAAATCCTTATCCTCTGATTATCATTTTCATTATAACTTTCGTTATGAGTCAAATGAAAGGGGCTTATCTATACCCCAATGTTAAAGTGCTCCCGTCGGGATTTGAACCCGAGATCACTGCCTTGAGAGGGCAGTATGCTTAGCCGGACTACACCACAGGAGCTTGTTCAAAAACAAACTCCATCTCAATTTAAAGGAAATGTTTTGACAATGAATCCATTGGTAAAAATTAGTAAGTTTGTTGCTTTATACAAAATTTAAAATGAATAATTTCATGGATTTGAAAAAATTAATTGAAGAACAATCACTGACAAATTTTCCTGTTGGTTTAGGAGGATGTAGAACAACTAATTCTTTTTTTGATTCATGTGAATATGACATAACAGTATTTGATGGTAAATCTGAGCCAACCAAAATTACATTCAATGATGACTGTTTTATCAAAATTCATCATGGTTCATTAAAAGAAACAAAATCTGATATTCTTGTAAAATATGATGGAATGCAGATACTCAATGATGAATCTTGGGAACTTCGAATGTTTCTATCAAAAATCAAGGAAAAACGTTTGATACTTTATCGAGACTTTGCAAAAAATCGTCTTTTTGATTCTCTCTTTTGCTGTGAAAAAACCAAAGAAGGAATCAAAAATTTAAATGCTTTTTCGTCATGTTGGCAAATTTGTGCATCTTATTTTTTAGCCGATGCTATCTGCTCACTAAATCTGTATAGGCCGAACCCCACACACATGTTAGATATGTTGCGCAAGTTTGAGAAAAATCAAATCAATGAACAAATATCAATAGTGACACAAACAGTTGGAATTGAAAGGGCAACCCAATCTCTATTAGAACGAATACTAAAATCAACAATTGGTTTTTCTGACCTGGTTGAGAATAACAATCACTCAAAAATCATCCAACAAAAATATGATTTATTTGTAAAAAATTCAATGTTATCCGATTGTTATTTTTATTTGGGATACATAAACAAAGAAAACTTTGTAAAGATTAAAGATAAAATTGACAGTCAGCCAGATCTTATTCATATCCTAAGGGTCGCCTTTGATATAGAGGCTGACTCTAATCTACTTGAGCACCAGGCAAAACTCATTCAAAAATCATGCAATGCTATTCTTAGTCTCCTTTCTAGTGCGTGATTTTCTAAAGCCTTGTACTAACATTTTAAAATAAGTAATATTATTGTGAATCTATGACAGATCAAGCATGTGGATGCGAAGCAGATAGCGGCGATCCAACTTATTCATGTGATTGTGATATGCAAGGTCATTGTATATGCAGCGCAGATTGCAAATGTAAAACTGACGTTTGTAAAGAAGCAGTCAAACAACTGTAAATCTAGTTGTTTTAATTTTATTTTTTCTTTTTAAATTAATCTTCTTCCTCCAAGCCCCATGATTTTACCAATTCTTTTTGGAACTTGTCGGACTGTTTTTCATCTAATGCAAATCCACAATTTTTGTGAGTTGGAACTACTGTCATTCCATCAAGCTTAAACTCTACTTCGTACAAGTGAACTTTTGAGCACTCACACATTCTAAAATTTCTTAGACTTTCCTCTATATTTGCGTATTTGAATAACGTTTAACTATCTGTGACGTGCAATTTTTTTTGAATTGAAGACGTCACTTTTAGCTTTACCTGTAATGGCAATATTGATTTTTGGAACTATTCCTCTACCATATGCAGCAGCACAGTTTCAAGCAGGTGGTGTTTCTCTTCCAGGTGATCCAGTATGGTATGCTGGTATAGGTCTCAAACAAGGCGATTTTTTTAGATATTCAATGTGTCATGTAGATTACAAAGAATGCGCTGAATTTGAAATGGATGTTTGGATTAAAGGTGACACAAAATCTGGAAGTGAAGACAAGTGGCTTACAGAAGTTGTTGTTTATGATGGCAACAAAGTGGTTAAGGGTGAAATGGATTTAGGAAAACTAGCACCAGAACCATCTGGTGGTAGTGCTGATTTATCTGTCTACAGGGGTGCATTCAAATCCTCTATTGTGTGGTTATCTGCTTTTGCAAATGGATATTATGAAGGAGGCGATAAGGGACCGAAAAAATTCTCTGCCAAATCATGGGGTAAAATTGGAAACATAGGCGGAGAACAAATTATCCCAACATCTATTGAAAAAGTTACTGTTAAAGCTGGAACGTATGATACTGTTTTGATATCTTGGAAGACGGGTGGCGCTGTAAGTAAAGTTTGGGTAGTTGATGGCTTCCCATTCCCAGTAAAAGCTCAGACCTATACCCATGTCTCATCAGGAATCCCGCCATCCGAGTATCGATTTGAACTATTAGAGTATAAGCAAAACGTGAAACAAAGTCCATTTGCAAATATCCTTTCTGACGTTGATAACCCAGAATTAAAAAACTGTCCAAAAACTGATTCACTTACTCATTCAATTAAGAGACCAACCAAGAATTTCTCTTATCAAATTCATGCTTACTATACTCCAGAATATCCTGTACAAGGATGTCCAATGAAATGGCAATTTAATTTTCTTAGCAAATACCATGAGACTGAATTCTTGAATCAAGTCCAGTATGATCTTGTAGTTGTTGACGATAAATTTACACTTCCACCGCTACGTTCTGTTGCAAAAGACCAAGGCTATGATTATTTGTATTCTCCATCTGGACTGTCTACTATTGACATGATAGTTCAAGAACAACCAGGAACTGCCCATTATGTGGTTTATGTGTATGGATTAGCTCCACAAGGAATTGTTCCATCTTCTCCTCTGGATTACCTTGTAATTGATCTTCCTATCGCAGCTAAGGATGGCAGTTCGGTTACTCCTTCGCAAAACATTCCAAATTGGGTTAAAAACAATGCAAAATGGTGGGCAGATGGCTCTATTGATGATAACTCCTTTGTCCAAGGAATTCAGTTCTTAATCAAAGAGGGAATAATGAAGATTCCACAAACTGCTCAAGGCTCAGGACCAACAGGTTCTAAGCCAGACTCTTGGCTTGATTAAAAACAACGCTGATTTTTTTCATGTTCTACATTCAAATTATTAGTGTTTGATCAAAAATTAGATGATAAAATGATAGGTCTCTTTAGTTATCCTAAACGACGTCTGAAAAAATTAGTTAAAAATGGAGATTACACTGAAGCACTTGAATTTGGAAAAAGTTTGGAAGAAAAATTTTCTAATGATCCTGATTACATGTTTATGATGGGAAGTATTTACTTTATTTTAGAAGATGCAAAAAAAGCAATTAGTTATTTTGAAAAGGCTTTGGATATAAAACATGACGACGTTGAAACTCTGACATTAAAAACAAACGCTCATCTTTCATTACAGCAAAAAGACGAAGCAATAGATTGTTGTAAAAAAATCATAACACTAGAACCTCACAACTACGAAGCTCATGGCTTGCTTGAAAAATTAGAATCTCTTTAAATTTTCTACTATTCTTATCCTGTTTTACTTTTCATTTCATATGCATTTTCCATTAGCCAATCACAAAACTTTGTAACCTTTTCATCAAATTCTGTCCAAATGTGTGCTGAATGTGGAAGGATGTCTATTTTCCAATTATCTGAATATACCCTTACACCCTCTTTATTTTCATACATGTATGCATCTTGAACTTGTATGTCTCCCAAAATCTCTTTTGCCTTTTCTTTGATCAACTCTCTGTTAATTGGAAATCTTTTCTTTTCATAATCGATAATTAAGCTAAGATCTCGTTTACCATACATGTCAAATTCTTCTATTCTTCCCTCTTTTGGAAAATTCACAATTAGTTTGATATTGTATTTTTTACCTACTTCCTTACCAATCTCAACGATTCTCGCATATGCCGTGGCTGGATTTTTCTTTAACATGAAGCGAATTTGTGCTATGTTCGTTTTTAATTGCTGTTGAAGATCTAAAACTAATTCTGAGAATATCATAATCTCTGTAGTATGAAATCCCGTTATAATCATTAATCTTATGACCTGATTGGTTTTTTTAGATGTGAAAATAATTATCATTATTGGCACTACCGATGGATTATGATGGTGTACGAACAGATGATGGCTCAGAAAGAACTAATAACGTAAATGACTACAAAGTAACATGTATTGATTTTATCAAAGATATCTCTCATGACTATGAGGCGTGGGTTGATTACTATAAACTTCCAGAAGATGAAGACAAAAAACGACGTGCTGGAATTAGAGCAACCATAGAAAGGACAAACGAGTGGATCGCTAAAGTTGCTCAAACAATAAAATCTGTCGATGTTGTAATGAATGACGGAATTCAAAAGATGGCAGAATCAACGGCAGGAAAGCCACTTGAAATCGGTGTCTTTGTAAATGGAAAATCAAGCTATACTATGGCAAAAGCTGGAATTATTGATGTCAATGTAAAGTCTAGTGGCAGACAAGGTAGAAAAACAAAACTTGGTTTTCATTTCAAAGATAATAGATTTAGAATTGAATCCACATGTGGTGCATACTTGGATGAAAATGACTTGCCTGTTCAGGAATTTGATTTGATGGATATTCACCTTAAACTGCATGCAGAAAATGCAAAACAACGCGATGTAATCTCATTTACTGTCACCATTAGTGAAATGGAAAATGATATTGAATTTGAACGAAGGGGCCTAACTACTATTGTCCATATGGTGTAATCTCTATTGCAACTCTTTTTTCGTCCGCCCTTTTTTCTCCTGGATATTTCAGCTGAGAAATTTTCTGCTCTAGTTTTTCATCTCTAACTAAATTTGCTTTACCCGTATATGTTGAGTTGTTGTATTCTATAATTACATCTGGATTTGCTATGGCATTTTTGAACCAGTCTCCATCTGGCCTGTGTCTTGAAAAATAAATTTTTTCATTATATTTTACAGCACGAAGCGTCACTGAATGTCTTCTTCCCGTCTTTCTGCCATTCGTGCTTAAAATTGCACGAAATACGGTCTCTTCAATTACCATGAGCCAATGTTTCTGTCAAGTAATTTAACCTCATTGCTAGAAATTTCTGATATTTGGTATGATAAGCAAATCTGACTACTGTACTGTATGTCAGTTAAACTGGAAGACATGCCTGAAAATATGGCCACAGCTGATGACTTTGTTGGAAAAAAAGTCATAGATAGAGAGGGCATAGAGTATGGCAAAGTCAAACACATACACATTAACCAACACACTCTAATCGTTTCAGGAGTTACAATTCATCAGTGATTTAACAAATACTATTTCCTTTCTAATGATTACATTGACAAATTTACTTAGGAAACTTTGCTACTTAGCAGACCTCCAATTAGATCAGGAATTCCAGTAGTTGACATTGACAGTCACAAAATAGGAAAAGTAAA
>JACRND010000106.1 GCA_016234975.1 Nitrosarchaeum sp.
ATAATTTTACACGGTACTAATGACCTGATTGATTTTAAATATCGTTCTAAATCTGGTGACTCTTCTTGGCAATATACTGATGCATTTGAAGGAGTGTTGGTTAATCTTCAGCGCTCTTTTATGGAAACTGATTCTGAATCAAAACGTGAATGGCTAAAACAGTTCATGCGAGATACACCTTGCACTGTGTGTGATGGAAAAAAATTAAAACCTGAATCACTGGCAGTCAAAATTAACGATAAGGGAATCATGGATGTTTGTGATCTGTCAATTGATCATTGTTATGATTCTTTCTCTACATTACAGTTGACTGAAAATGAGCAATATATCGCACGAGACGTTCTCAAAGAAATTAAAGAAAGGTTGGAATTTTTGATGAACGTAGGATTGAACTATCTTACACTAAATAGACTGAGCTCTACTTTGTCTGGTGGAGAATCTCAAAGAATTAGATTGGCAACCCAGATTGGCTCTAATCTTACTGGAGTCTTGTATGTCCTCGATGAGCCTACTATTGGATTACATCAGCGTGATAATGAGCGGCTCATTAAAACGCTAACAAAGCTACGAAATCTTGGAAATACTGTCATTGTAGTGGAGCATGACGAGGAAGTCATACGAAATTCGGACTGGATTGTAGATTTGGGTCCTGGCGCAGGAGTGCATGGCGGAAATGTCGTCTTTGAAGGAACTATTGATCAAATTCTTAATGGTCATAAATCTGTGACTGGAGATTATCTGAAAAATAACTCGCTGATAAAACTTGAAGAGAAGATACGTAATCGTTCTGGTTATTTAATTATTAGAGGCGCATCTGAAAATAATCTAAAAAACATTGATGTGGAAATTCCATTAGGCCTTTTTGTTTCTGTAACTGGCGTGTCTGGTTCTGGAAAATCTACTCTGATAAATGATATTTTATTAAAATCTCTTGAAAATCATTTTTACAAATCTAATGTGAAATCTGGAAGTCACAGTGAAATTTTAGGTCTTGAAAATATTGATAAGGTAATTGCAATTGATCAATCTCCAATTGGACGAACACCTCGTTCTAATCCTGCAACATACATTGGCGCATTTACTTCGATAAGGGAATTGTATGCAAATACAGAATTATCAAAGGAAAGAGGATATTCACTAGGACAATTCTCCTTTAATGTAGCTGATGGAAGGTGTTTTGCTTGTGATGGTGATGGTGTAAAACAAATTGAGATGCAATTTTTATCTGATGTTTATGTAAAATGTGATGAATGTAAAGGAAAGCGATACAATTCTGAAACTCTTTCAGTTTTGTATAAAGGAAAAAATATTTCAGATGTATTAGATATGACAGTTTATGAGGCACTGCAATTTTTTGAAAACATTCCCTCGATCAGAAGAAAATTACAAACCATTTTTGATGTTGGATTGGGATACATCAAACTAGGGCAATCATCTACTACTTTGTCTGGTGGAGAGGCACAAAGAGTAAAACTTGCATCTGAATTATCCAAAAGAGGAACCGGAAAAACGTTTTACATTCTTGATGAACCTACAACAGGTTTGCATTTTGCAGATGTTCAAAAACTTCTTGATGTGCTAAACAGGCTGGTAAATCTAGGAAATACCGTACTTGTAATTGAGCATAACATGGATGTAATCAAAAACTCTGACTGGCTAATTGATTTGGGTCCTGAGGGTGGAGATGAGGGTGGAAAAATAGTCGCTGTGGGCACACCTGAGCAAGTTGCAAAAGCACCTGGAAGCTATACCGGAAAGTATCTCAAAAAGCTACTAAAACAATGACTTTTGATATCTCGAAAATCAACATTCCGCCAAACCCTGGTATCTATTTGATGAAAGATTCTGATAAAAAAATCATCTATATTGGCAAAGCAAAGAATCTAAAAAACAGAGTAAGATCATATTTTTTAAAAAATCAGAATTACAAAACACAGAAGCTTGTGGAAAATATTTCTGATATTGAATTTGTTTTAACTGATAATGAAAGCGAGGCGTTTCTTTTAGAATCAAATATGATAAAAAAACATAGGCCCAAGTTTAACATCGAATTAAAAGATCAACAACGCTACACATATCTTCGAATATCCAACGAAAAATATCCTAGGTTGCTTGTCGCAAGAAGAACACATGACGGAAAGTTTCTGGGTGGTGGAAAGATTTTTGGTCCTTTCATGCAAGGCAGCTCAAAACTACTCACAATCGGTACTCTGCGAAAAGCATTTCAAATTAGGATCTGTAAACAATTGCCAAAAAAAGTATGCTTAGAGTACCATCTGGGAAACTGTGAAGGTCCATGCGAATTCAAAGATGCTCAAGATAAATATCTACAGCATGTGTCTGCATTAGAGGAGGTACTAAAAGGAAAAAATCAGACTCAGATTTTCACAAAAAAATTAGAAGAAGAAATGACACAAGCTGCTGCATCACAACAGTTTGAACGTGCAAAGGATATTCGTGATACTCTGATTAGATTGGGCAGTCTTCAAACAAAACAAAAAATGGAATATGTTGAGAATTCTGATGAGGAATACTTTGGAATTAAAGACAAAGATCAAACTGTAACGGTAATGAATTTTAGAATGATTAACGGAGTAATGCGAGACAGCGACAAATTCTTTTTTGATCTTGTTGGGGACAATAATTTTTCAAATTTCCTTTTTCAATACTACACTATTCACAAAATCCCAAAATTTATCATTGTTAGTGAACTTCCCGAAAATAAACTCCTTTTAGAATCCCTGCTTTCTGAGCAGGCCGGATTCTCAGTTGAAATTATTTACCCACAACGTGGTAAAAAAAAGGACATCATTAATTTGATTTTGAAGAATATTGCCTTGATTCATTCCAAAGGCGGTGATCTTGGTCTGATAGAATTAAAAGAGACATTGCACCTTTCTGCAATTCCTGGAATCATTGAATGCTTTGATATTTCAAATCATGGTGATGATTTTGCAGTAGGTTCAATGTCTAGATTCGTAGATGGCAAACCAAACAAATCTGGATACCGAAAATTCAAAATTAAAACGGTCTCTGGTAGAGATGACTTTGCAATGATAAGTGAGGTCATCAAACGAAGATATCTTAGGTTACTGGAAGAAAATTCTCAGTTGCCTGATTTGATATTAATTGATGGTGGAAAAGGGCAACTAAATGCTGCACTCAAGTCATTACAGTCACTAGGATTACATCTTGATTGCATTTCACTTGCTAAAGAAAATGAAGAGATATTTGTTCCAAACCAAAAAAATCCCATCGTAATTTCAAAAGATAGACCTTCATTGAAAATTTTACAATACGCTCGAGATGAGACTCATAGATTTGGAGTGGCATACAATAGAACAATACGTAAAAATCAAATAAAATAAGAAAAAAGAGAAAAATCTTGGTTAGTTAACTTGAACGTTTCCGACCATCCATGGATGCACCATGCAGAAATAATCATAACTTCCTGCAGCATCAAATGTGTTTTCAAATGATGCGCCTGCCATGATTAAACTACTATCAAATACACCAGATGGACCATCAACTGGACTACCAGATGTTACTGTATGTGCAGCTGTGTCTGTATTTTTCCATTCTACAGTATCACCTGCATTGATTGTAATTGATGCTGGTGAATAGCATGCATTGGATGTTTCACAGCCTGGAGATGAAGATCCAGTTGGAATTGTTACACTAACTGTTTGTGGTTCAGATGATTTTTCAACTGGTGCAGCTGATTTTTCTTCAACTGGTGCAGCTGATTTTTCTTCCATCTTTACCTCTTCTTTTATTTCTACAGCTTTTTCTGTTGTTGTAGTTGCTTCTTCCTTTACCTTATTTGCAATGTTTGCAAATGGGTCTGCCTGTGTTTTTGGCTCCATAGTTTTAGTAATTACTGGAGCAGAAACAGCTGGAGCGTTACCTTGAACGTTACCAGCATAGAATGCAAATCCTACGCCAACAGCTACAATTGCAATAGAAAATGCAATTGCTGCTTTATCTATACCTGCCATAATTGCTCCAAGGATTTCCTCAAGCTAAATAAATCTAATCTTTGCTATTACGTTCACGATTTAAAATAATTCCAACATTTAGAAAATTACGTCTCATATGAATACCTAGTAGTTTGAAATTTGGTCCTGGTGTTATTTCTGATTTTCTTCAAAAATTTACACGAATCTAAAAAAACTGTTGAAAATCTTACATGATCGCTTTAATTGATTTTAACTATAGTCAATCATGTTGAACATATCTTTCTTTTATGATTCCTTCCTCTAATGTGAATAGAAAATGTATCGGGGCTGTCACCAAGTAACTCCCGTTTTTGGTCTTAAGCCCCTTTGCATTGTATTTTTTTAGCAGCCAAGTTTTTGTCCGGAGTTATCAATTCGTATTGGATTTTTAATTTCCTTTGTTCAATTAACTGTTTGATAAAATAACTTCTTCTTTCAATAAATTCATCATGGCTTTTTTGATCCGTTGATAGATGCTCAAACATCGATTTGTCATCTATTGCTATTTTTACAAGATCTTGGTTTTTTATGATAAATGTACCAATACCCCAAAACATTCCTACATGTAATCCGATGTATTTTGATTGTTGATTTGTTACTTTATCCAAGTAAATATCAACGTGTTCTCTTTTTTGCTCTGTGATTGAATTATTTGTTTGAATGACCCATGATATTCTCTTTGCATTCCCATCAAAAAACAAAACATGCTCCAATTGTCAACCAAAAAGCGGTTTTTTGTCTATATATTTTGAATCCCGCCCTTATGATCACAGATTCAAAGAACAACACATGTTAGAGTCGCACACATTCTTTTCAAAAATGGTTGATGAACTCGTAGAATTCTCAGAATATGATCCTGAACTTGCTGATGGAATTCGTTGGTTAGATGTTCAGGCACAAAAAAAAGGTATCACATTTTATGATATGGTTTTTGAAGTATTATACAAACACGACGTGAACTCTAAAGCAAAAGAAT
>JACRND010000107.1 GCA_016234975.1 Nitrosarchaeum sp.
GACATCAAAATCTCCCCTGAAAATGCAAGTGATCGTGAACGTATCTCTTCGGCAAATTCTTTTTTCTCAAGGGCCTCATCTAATGCCTTTTCGGCCTTTTTTAGGAACGAGTCTATGATTCTTTGACAATCTTCTTTGTTTTCTGAATTTACTAATTCCAGAATTTTTTTATAGCATGATTTTACG
This sequence comes from Nitrosarchaeum sp., assembly GCA_016234975.1. Taxonomy (GTDB): domain Archaea; phylum Thermoproteota; class Nitrososphaeria; order Nitrososphaerales; family Nitrosopumilaceae; genus Nitrosarchaeum. The sequence goes on from JACRND010000107.1 coordinate 187, forward strand.
GTATCCAAAGTTGCCTTGGTCCCATTTTCCACATTTCTTCCTTGTTCTAAAATTACATCTGTAAGTGAGCATTTTTTTCCATTCTGAATTGTAAGTGGAGCTGAAAAAACTGCAATAATCTTGGAATCTTTCTTTAAATCATTAATCCTATCAATAATTAGCGGAATTGAAACACCATCAATGCCAATTGCACTTCCGCCAAACTTGGCTACAACTAGTTTTGTCATAGTATTTTAACAAAATTAATTGGCTATCTATTAAGGATTGGATCAACTTTTCTCAAATCAACTTTTTAATTATGTTATATGCGTTAATTGCACCTTTGGTTTCCAAGGGGTTTCGTCTTTGCTCTAGTTTTTCTAAGATTAATTTATCCAATTTGTTCACATCTTCAAAAACAAATCCCTCTTCTCTGGCATTGTCTTCTTGTTCAAAATGCCCTTTTATTGGAATAAAAATTCCCGGTGTTCCATATGATTTTGCCTCATCAATAGTTGATTTACCTGCAAGAGATACTATGACATCAGCTGCAAAAATCATCTCATGAAGATTACTGATAAATCCTAAATTTCTTACAGAATCTCCAAACTTTTTGCTCAAGGATGGACCTGAAACAACTACTACATTTAGATCCTGATTTATTTTTGATATGGATTCTAATGTTTTTTCAATTAGAAACACACCCGCATCCGTTCCTCCTATTGAAATAATTATTGTTTTTTTATCAAAAGAAAATTTCTTTCGTAGTTCTTCTCTGGAAGAACTTACTTGTCTTACTATAGACACAACTCTTCTGATATTTCCTTCATCTGGACCATTTTCTGGAATAATTACAGTGTCGCATTTTTTTATAAACTCTTGCATTGATTTATTCATCTTTTTTTCAATAAATGATGTTATTCCATTTACAAAGTTAGTTTGTACAATATCTGTAATCAAAACTGTGGGTATTTTTTTATTTTGAGCAACAATAAGCGAAGCAAAATCTTCATCGCTGACAACTAATCTTGGATTATCTGTCTCGATAATTTTTTTAGCAATTTTTTTACATTTTTTATAATATTGATAATAATTCCAGAGCCACCTTGTTGAATTCTTTAGCATTCCGTTTTCCACAATAAATTGTGGAGGAATATATTCATCCTCAACTTTGAAATCTATATTTTTTAGAATTTTTGCAGCTCCGCTTCCTGTCACAAATTTCGTTGATATGTTTTCAAAATTATTTGCAATAGCTATGTCTCTTGTTGCATGACCTAGTCCTATTGGACTCGAAAAAAAATCTAAATCGACCATAATTGTACAAAACTCTGATCAAATTTCTAGATTGTTCCTTGTCTCAAAGTTTAAATGGTTTTCATCAAGGAATGTTTCTGGGCTCATGGCCCAGATCGGTTATGACGTCGCCCTTACACGGCGAAAATCCAGGGTTCAAATCCCTGTGGGCCCATCTACCATCATGGGACTAAAATAGGACCCATAAATGGGATCGAGTCCATGTGATGTAATTGTAAAAATAATTCTTTTATTGATTTTATTTTGATATAATTCCAATATCCATGTGATTCTTCATCATGGATTTTTCTTGTAATATTACATGTGTGCATTGTATAATGTCCTTTCTCAATTGGTGATTTCACCTGATATTGGCCAGAACCGATGTTCTCTGCTTGAATCATTCTCCCATCATATCCATTATTGACGTATCCATAGATGCCATTACGCCTTTTATGTGAAGAATTACATCTGCATTATCTAGTGGGTTATCTTTTTTATCCATTACAAGCAAAGTAATTCCAAATTCTTCCCCAACCTTTGCAATATGACCTAAAATTATTTTTATTATGACATCTTGTAGAACGCTATTTCATTATTGATTGACACATATCCCCTCATTCCACTCATATTGTGAGTCATCATTGATTGACCATATTCAGAGTATATTGACAGATAGAAAGCACCACTGGTAGAACCAATAATTGCAACCAATATAATTATCAGCATTTTCATACAGTGATTATTATTTTCGTATGTTTGAATCCAGTATTTTACAAATGTAAAGTACTTGTTTTTTATACCCTATTTACAAAACATAACGTGATAATATTTTGAAGGGAAAATCAAAGAAACTTTTTGTTTTGATGGGAATTATAACAATTGGAATTGCAATAACTTTCAGCTTTAATTTTGATAATCAAAAATCAACAACAGACACAAGAACAGTCGAATGGCGTCATGTTCATGGAATAGGTGTAGATCCTACAGATTCTAGTATTTTGTATATTGCAACACATGGAGATTTTTACCAAAGTAGAGACGGTGCGCCTCCGGTAAAAGTAGACAAAATAAGAGCCGACTATATGGCATTTAATGCACCAAATAACAAAGATTCCCCTTTGTATGCAAGTGGACACCTTTCATCTGGTGGAAACACTGGATTAATCAAAAGTAATGATGGTGGAGTGACTTGGCAACAGGTTGCTAAAGTGCTAGAACCAGCAGTTGATTTTCACGCCATGACACTAAGTAATAGTGATCCTAATTTGATTTTGGGTTTTGATAGTGGTGGTAGAGGACTATTCAAAACTATTGATGCTGGAATGACTTGGGAAAACTTGGAATATCCTGAATACATCTCTGCATTGACAATTTCTCCTAATGATTCTCAATTGATTTTTGCAGGAACAGGAAATGGAATTTTCAAATCAAATGACGGGGGTATCACTTGGAATCATATTGCATACAAAGGATTAACCGTATCAGCGATGAATTTTGATGATGAAGGTATTTTGTTTGCAGCAGTAAACACATTTGGCTTGGTTCGTTCAGATGATCTTGGAGTATCTTGGGAAGACCTGCCAGACATTGATCTTACAGTTACCAGTATTGCTTTTGATTCATCAAATAAAATACTCTATGTAAGCGGATTTTCATCTGGAGGATTCCAAGAAGTCTACAAGCTTTCATACGATGTAACATCATACGAAATAATTGGTACAAATAAGGGACTCTAGTGACTATGTCATTCAAATGATTTTATCTTTAATCTGACAGTGATTCAATTCTTCCCTTGTACTTTTCTTTATACAGTGCCCTACAAGAAGTACAGCAAAAAAATCTCTCAAAATTTGCTATTTTGAGAACGTGTGGTTTACTAGAGATTGGACCTTTACAGAGATCACATGTCATTTTTAGAATCATATCTTTGGTTATTTTCACGTCATGTTTCTTTGTTGATTTTACCTTTATGTTCTCAAGACGTTTTTCAGTCTTATTTTCAAGCATTCCAAAATCAATTATTGGAGAGACCGATTTTATCAACCCCACATTGACAAGTCTTTCATACCTAGCTTGAACAGTAGGTGTACTTATTTTGATTTCGCGGGATATCTGTCGAAATGATTTTCTTCCATCTTTGATCAATGATTCAATTATTGCAACATCGATATCGTCTGGTTGAAAGGGCACTAAGTGAGTTATTTTTGAGAATATTTATGATTTTACAGTTGTAAAGTATGAATTTTATATTTCATATGATATAATTTTACAGTTGTAAAGTTAAGTATTCAAGTATGTGATACAACATTACTAAATCATGTCAAATTCTGTACTTGCTAAAAAGTCTGGCATTATTCTAGCATTTGTCTTGTTTTCATTTATCTTTCTTGGAATAATTTTTTCATTAACTAGCGATCTTGCTGTAAAATCTGGAAGTGAGTTCTCGTATCCATCTTGGTTGATTATTGCTTATGTTGCTGGTCTTTCAATGATTATTTTACCATGTACACTTCCACTAGTATTCATTATAATTCCATTAAGCATGGGAAAAGGATACAAAAAGGGTTTGAGTATGGCATTACTCTTTGGCGCAGGACTTACCACAACCATAACTTTGTACGGTTTAGCTATTGCAACTATTGGGAAAACCACATCACTTGATCAATTTTCAACAATAATGTTTCTGATAGCTGGAATTGCAGGATTTGTTTTTGGTTTATCACAACTAAAGTTGATTACATTCAAAATGCCAACATATTCCAAGACACCAAAATTTATTCATAACAGAGGTGAATATGTAAAGTCATATCTGATGGGTGTTCTACTTGGTAACGCAGGTGTTGGATGCCCAAATCCAATGTTTTACTGGCTTTTAATTTATATCGCAGGAACTGGAAGTTTGGAGATTGGTTCTTCGCTAGGTCTTGTGCATGGTGTTGGAAGAGCAATACCATTAATTCTGTTTTCACTTCTTGCTGTACTTGGAGTAAATGCAACTAAAGGTCTTGCTACAAACAGAATTAAAGTAGAAAAAATTACAGGATGGATGCTTGTTATGATTGGTGCATTTTTAATAATTAATGGCATTCCTGGAGGACATGATTGGTATGAAGGTACAATAGTGCATCTTGGTTGGAATAATCTAATATCAATGACAGGACTACCTGTTGAATTTCACATAGGACAACACACTCATCAAAATCCATATAATTTTACAATACATAACGAGATTGTTCCAGTAATATTTTCCGGATTGATCATATTCCCAATTGTATTGTATTTCATTAATCAAAAGAAAATGAAGGTGATACTATGAAAGATCCAATATGTGGGATGGAAATTAATGAAAAACATGATTCTATAGAACACAAAGGTAAGAAATACTATTTCTGCTGTGCAAGCTGTAGATGGGTTTTTGAGCAGAACCCTGATCAGTTTACTGAGCCATGAAAGTACAAGTTCTTACAACTCCTGGATGCTCAAACTGTATTGTTCTTGAAAAGATCTTAGACCAACTAGGCATAATTTATGATTTGATCGATGTAACTGAAAAACCCGAATATTTAGAAAAATATCCTATATTTACAGCCCCGGGATTGGTAATTGATGGAAAATTAGAATTTACAGGTATTCCTAAAAAAGATGATCTTAAAAAGAAATTCTCATAATTTCGCGAATGTTTTTTACTCTAAATGTGATGGTATTTTCAAATGACTGATTACTCTACAAATGAAAAAATGATCCTTGTGCAATATGCAATTAAAAAATATGAAAATGAAGAAACTGTAATTGAAAAATTAAAGACAGTTTTATCAGAAAAAGACATTCAAAGAAATATTGACACATTAATTGGAACCCAAAGAGTGCGAAGAATAGGACCTGAAATACTACAAAACAACGAAAGCCATACTGAAATTCCTGATCTGCCAGATAATCTAAAGCCTATAGTTGAGCAACTCTAAACTTTGGAAATTCTTTTTAAGATGATACCGAGAAACTCTGTGAGGTAAATTGTTAGAAGAAATCTTTGGTCAAATTGGAGATTTTGTTCCTGCAATCATTGCCGGATTTGGATTAACACTTGGAATTCAGCATGCTTTTGAAGCCGATCACATAGCTGCTGTAACTACTCAGATCACAAATTCTAATACCATTCAATCAAAAAAACAACTTGTCAAATCAAGCTTCACAAAATCATCATTACTTGGTGCATTTTGGGGAGCTGGACACACAACTACTTTGATTCTTGTTGGTTTGCTAGTTTATGGTTTTACATTTACAATACAAAAAGAAGTTTTTTCAGGATTCGAGTTCTTAGTTGGATTGATGTTGATTTTCTTAGCAATTACAAAAATTACAAACAAAAGCATTCTGAAAATTAAACACAGACATCCTCATGCACATAAAGACGGCTCAATCCATTTTGACGAACACGATCATGATGATAAAAATCACTCACACAATCACAAGTCATATCTGATAGGAATGATTCATGGCCTTGCTGGAAGCGGAACCCTAGTAGTTATGACATCTGGAGCAATTCATAGTCTAACAACAGTTCTGATGTTCATTGGAATCTTTGGAATAGGCTCAGTTATTGGAATGTCCTTAATTGGAGGATTGATAGGCATCCCATTTGGGTTATCAAATAATATCAAAGCCAAAACAATAATGAGATACTTGACAGGCTCATTTAGCTTTGTCTTGGGCATGACAATCGTGTATCAAATAGGAATTTTAGAAAATCTATTTAGATTTTAAAATCCTCGTAGTCCCTGAGGACGCATAATTTCTGGATGCTGTTTCATCCATTCTATTTTATCTAGCATTTCTTGTTTGTCTTGCGGAAACGTACCTTTGATTGTATATGCATTTGAGCCATGATTTGCCCTGAAGATTATTTCTTCTTTGGTTTCTATCTGTCTGATTAAATCATACAACTCTTCTAGAGATTCATCATCATTGATTCGAATAAACGGCTCTCCAAACTTTTCTAAAAACTCTTGTTTGATTCCGTTTTCTAAATAAAGAGTCAATGCTCCTACATAATGAGGAGAACAAGCATTAATCACTTCGGCAGTTCCCCTGATATGTTCTTTAGAATAAGTTCTTCCACCCAATCCTAAAATTATCATGCACGACATAACGTACCCTGCATCTTTTGCCTTGTTGACTGATTTGATAATTGTTTTTGAAATTGCTCCTTTTGTTACTTTTTTTAAAACAATATCTGAGCCACTTTCAATTCCTAAATAAAGCATGTCCAATCCAGCATCATGCATTTTCTTTAACTCTTCTGGACTTTTCTTTAAAATATTCATAGGCATCGCATAACAAGAAATTCTTTCAAGACTTGGAAACTTTTCATAAAGATATTTTACAATTTTTACAATATACTCTGCATCGAGATTCAATGCGTCACCATCTGCCAAAAAGATTTTTTTTGTATCTGGTAATTGTTTTGCCATTAGATCGATTTCTAATTTTACTTCATCCCATGATTTTTCTGAATATTGTTTTGATCTATACATATCACAAAAAGAACACTCGTTAAAGGAACAACCCAACGTAACTTGAAAAATCAATGATCTTGCCTCTGAAGGGGGCCTGTACAATGGAGCATCATAGTTTAACATCATTTCTAGTTCACAAGAATTGCTTGATTATGTTTTTTATACTTTCTAATCATGACAAGAAAATAAATCGCATAATGCCTTTTAATTAAGGCATGCAAGATTTTTATGGCTTATGGCAAATGATCCAGATTCAAAAAGACTATTGTGGTTTGTTTTTACAGGCTCGCGAGGAGGGCTAAACCGTCTACGAATTATATCAATACTAAAAAGAACACCACTTAACACAAATCAACTAGCCAAGGAATTGGGTCTTGATTACAAGGCTATTCAGCATCACATTAAAGTTCTTGAAAAAAACAATATGATCACAAAAGTTGGAGAAAAATATAGTATTATGTATTTTATATCAACATTTTTGGAAGTCAATATGGAGACACTTGAAGAAATTGAAGGAAAACTGGATAAAAGTAAATAAAAGATCAGGAGATGCTTCTCTCTAAATGGAATCTAATTCTCTAGTACTTTCTATTGTTTCAATTGTGAATATGATAGTACTTGGAGTCTTGATTTACATTTTTGGAAAAATATATGCAAAGACAAGAGCCCAACTTCCGTTAGGCATGATTGTTGTTGCAAGCATGTTATTTCTTCATAACGTCATTGGGGCATTTGCATATTTTTCAATGGATCAAATTTTTTCACAAGAGATATTTCCATACATGCTAGGAGTAGGTATTGCAGAACTTGCAGGGTTATTGATCTTCTTGAAGATCACCCTGGAATAATCTTAGTTTAATTGTAGTGAAAAATCAATAATTTTGTGTTAAAAAAACATCGTAAATATTTTATGCTAAACAAAAATATTCTTATTGCTTTTGCTGCATCCATTACTATCTCTGCAATTGTTGCTCATGTATTATCTGATCAAGCAGATTATCTTAATACCACTTATACATTATTTGTTGATTATGTAATTTATTTTTCTACGTTTAGTGGTTTGTATTATTTAGATAATCGAAAAAAATATTTACTTAAATCTGGTCAGACTGATAAATCAAAACTAAAACATGATCTAATTAAAATTATAACTTCACTTGGAATAGCTGAGATTGTTTACACGATAATAAGATGGTTCTTCCAATATTATTTTCTAACCGTAAACTATGATGCTTATCTTGCTTCTATTACATCGCAAGTTATATCTACAATAATTTACTTGGTAGTAATTAATCTGAGTGTAAAAATGACGAGGTTGTATAAAGATGAGAATTAATGCGTATGTGGATGGATCTGGTGGTCCTAATGGAGGGTTTGGCTATTTTGTAAAAGAGACAGGCGAATCATTTTATGAAAAAAAACCAGAAATCACAAACAATCAGGCTGAATACATGGCAATTATCGCAGTGCTGAAAAACTTTGCAGATTCTGCTGAAGAGATTACCATTTTCAGCGATTCAAAAAATACAATTTCTCAATTAAATCACGAATTTGCAATAAACAATGAAAAATTGCGAGAACTTGCACGTGAAGCATGGATTTTGATCGGAAAATTTTCTAAAATTACTCTTTTGTGGGTTCCACGAAAAGAAAATTTGGCAGGAAAGATGTTGGGAAGCTAAAAAATAGAGATCAGAAATTTCCATGAATAACTTTATTATACAAAATCCTTAGTCCAAATTAACGTGGCTGAATCTGTTTTTCTCTCACCAAAATCTATAGCAATCATTGGTGCATCTGACAAACGAGGTAGTGTTGGAGCAACCATTACGTCAAATATTATGAACGGCTTCAAAGGTACGGTTTTCCCTGTTAGTCCTACAAGACCTACCGTATTTTATAAAACAGCTTACAAAAGTGTCTTGGATATTCCAAAACCTGTTGATCTTGCAGTAATTGTAATCAATAATCTTTTAGTTGCAGATGTTTTAGAAGAATGTGGTAAGAAAAAAGTCAAAGGCGTAATTATCATTACTGCTGGTTTTAAAGAAGTAGATGAAGAAGGAGCAAAAAGAGAACAGAAACTAAAAGACATTGCTAAAAAATACAAAATACAAATCATTGGTCCAAATTGTCTTGGAGTAATGAATCTTGATCCAAAAACAATGATGAATTCTACATTCCTTAAAGTCACTCCAAAGTCTGGCAAAATTGCACTAGTA
>JACRND010000108.1 GCA_016234975.1 Nitrosarchaeum sp.
ATTTCTCAATATTCAACCCGACTAATTGATAAAATTCCAAATTATCTTGAAAACCCTCCTTCAAAACAAAGAATTTCAGAAAATGGATTACCTACAACTGATGTTTCAGAAATACTTGATTCCCTCAGAGTTTAGAGTGTCTATAACCTAATGAGTTATAGACTAGTTTATTCGTAGATCACCTTGCTATTGAACATAAACGAGGCAAATAAAGTATTTAGAAAATCCATTATCAAAGGTTTTTTTGAGCCCCAACTAGTTAATCTTGATTTTAAAAAATCAGGAATTAAACATCCTTCTATAAACGATGACGGTTTGATGCAATCTGATTTACTCCATGTATTTTTTGATGTGGACACTGGTTCTGATTATCCAGATGCAGATGAATGGTTTATTGTAGAACTGCTTTTCCCCCATGATGTTAAACTTCCAGACACTTTGAAAGGAGCTGATTACTTTACAACTATTTCCAGCGAGAATGGAAAAACATTTTGGCATCACCGTGAACTAATACGCTACAAATATGGCAAATCAAAAAAACTTGATGACGCCTTAGAATTTTTAGAATCAAAATACAAAGAGCTACACGGTTTACTTGAACCTCTTCAAAAAGATCTCAAGTAATTGCATTCCAACTATCTCCTCTGAAAACATATCTTTTATCTTCCGATGTTGCAGTATTAAGACGCCATCTTACTGACTCAGGGTCAAACTTGTAAATTATTTCTAAAATATCTGATGGTAGTTTTTTTGGATCTAGATGATATGGAAGCAATTCTAAAACAAAATCTATCTTTTCAATTGCATTGTCATACCACTGTTTATCTTCAGTATCTAACACAAAAACTATTTTTGGTTTTCCTAAAAAATTAATATTTATCTTTAGAGCATTTCCAGCACCTCTACGTCTTTTCATCTCTTTAAAAACAGCTTTCATTTTTTCCCAGCGTCTAAAATCAAACCATTTGAAAAATTCTTCGTTAAACGCAAGTGGTATATCTAAATTCAAAAAACTGACAAAATTATCATCATTTACTTCGATCTCTTCTTGAATAATTGAAAATCTGGAATTCAAATACCCGTAAATTACTTCAATCTCCCATGGTGATATTCCGTAATGTTGTAGGGATATTTTCAGATTCTCGTCAATCACTAATTGGAAATCATGAAAATTGTAATTAAATCTTCAAATCTGGTCTAGATTGGCTTAGATCCTCCTCAAAATTAAAATTATGGAGCAAGAAATATCAACTAATGAAAAAGGAATTTGTAGTAAGAAGTATTGATGCTGCACCCGATGGTGCACCATACGTTGTTGTCTCTCTATCTTCTGTTAAAGACCTTAAAGAAGGAACCACGTCCACGCCTTCTCCATTTGGTGGTCCAAAAGTGATGGGGTTCACTAGTATGAATGACATGATGAAGGATCTTAACAAAATGTTCTCTGGAATGGGTGGATTAGGCATGCAAAGTGGTGTAACACAACTAAAACTTGAGATGCATGAATACAAAGAAATGGGCTTATCTGTAGGCGATAAAGTCTATCTTGAATTAACCAAAGAAGAAACTTTGGGTGTATAATCCGTCTATTTTTTATTTTCTTTTCTGATTATTTTAGATGGTGTTGATAAATTTCCATAAGTAAAATACGCAAATTGTTCCAATCACAAATAACATCGGCTTCCATGCAAAAACTGGAATGCTAGGTGTTGCAAGCTTTACTTTGTAATTATCAAAAATAATATGAACATTTTTTTTAATTTTATCGTGCCATATTTTATAATCTACTTGATATTTTTTTAATATCTCTTCCACTTCATATATTACAGGTGTTCTTTGTGATACCAAGTGTTGAAGATAATCTCTTGAAACTTCAACTTCTGCATGTATTCCGATTAATCCTTTTTTAAGATCTACCATTCTTACATGCATTTCCCAAGGTTTCTTTAGTTTAAGATTCAAACCGTTTCCTATTTGGTTAGGCTGTTTATGTTCTAATTTGACTTTGGTAAATCCCTCAGATGTGAAAATTTTCATTAATTCATCGAAGCTCTTCTTAACTACGATATGAAGCTGTTCGACTCCTTTGTTATCTACATCAACACTGTGTTTTAATCCGTCCAGAAATGAAATAGTCTTAGGATATCTTGTTAGGTACTCCATAATTCTGTCCTCCAAAAACCTCTATTTAAAGCAGAACCAATACAAATCCTAGCGATTCATTGGATTTGTTAGACCTCTAACGTACACGCACTGATCTGGAGATATTGCCATCTCCGTCGGGCTGATTTTTCTATCTGTGAGTTTTGCTCCTGAATCCCTAACAATTGCAAATGGTTTCGATTCTGCAGCTTCCCCCATTTTGTGATTCGCAATTGTTGCAAGATTATCTACAACTGCTTGGAAAGTTACTTTCAATGGATTTCCATCAAGATCTTTCTCCGATCTCATGTCTAATACTGGTTCAATACCCGCACATGATACTGCTACACCTGATGTTCCAATACGCGATGGCATCAATCTACTATCTACCAAAATAATTCCCACATGTATTAAGAATTTTAAAAAAACCTTCCTTCTAATTTGTTCTGCTATGAGATATGGATTTTTTGGATATAATATTACATTTCCTTTTTTAGCATTTGATTTATCAATTCCTGCATTTGTAGCCATTATGTTATCTGCTGAAGTAATAACAAATCCTGAAATCCCACCAAAAATTTTATCCGATTCTCTTAAAATTATTTCTGCAATTTCAGATTTGATTTGGAATTTCTTGGAAACCTCAATTCCTTCTCTTGATGCCTTAACATTGTTTAAATCAATTAATCTTCCTTGAGAATTAGAGATGTATTTCGTTGATATAACTATGACATCTCCTTCTTGTAGTCTCTCATCATTTTTATCTAATGTCTCTAATAATGCCTCAAACACATCGAATGCATCTTCTTTTCTTTCTGAAAATAGGGGTGACACGGTCAGAGGCACAATATAATGTGATGTTTCTTTTCTTTTTTATTGTTCTGAAAAGCTTTTAATCTGTAGAACTGGCTTTTTTGATTATGAATATAACTGAAAAGATACTTGCACGTGCTTCAGGTAGACAACGAGTTGCTCCTGATGATGTAATCTTTGCAAATGTGGACAAAGTAATGATTCATGATGTCTCTGGTCCCGGTGTGATCAAAGTATTTGATAAATTAAAGAAACAAGGTATTAATGTTGATAAATTATGGGATCCAACAAAAGTTTGGGTTGCAGAAGATCATTTTGTTCCTTCTGCAGATAAGGTCTCAGCTGAAAATATTGTAAAATTATCTAATTTCACAAAAAATTATGGCATCGAAAAACACTTCAAATATGGAATGGGACAATATGGAATTTGTCACACTCTATCCCACGAAGAAGCATTAGTGTTACCTGGTGAGGTGTATGTTGGAGGCGATTCTCATACTAATACCACTGGCGCATTAGGATCATTTGCTTGTGGGTTAGGTCATACTGATGTGGCTTATGTTTTATTGAATGGAAAAATTTGGTTTAAGGTTCCTGAAACATTATACTTTAAGCTAAATGGAAAACTCCCAGAACATGTAATGGCTAAAGACTTTATTCTAAAGATCATTGGTGATATAAGCACTGAAGGAGGAGCATACAAAACCATGCAATTTGGTGGAAGCGGAATTGATGAAATGTCAGTTGAAAGTAGATTGACTTTATGTAACATGACTACCGAAGCTGGTGCTAAAAATGGAATAGTGGAGCCTGATCAAAAAGTAATTGATTATCTCACAAGTAGAGGGGCTAAAAACATCTCATTGGTTAACGGAGATAATGATGCTGAATATGAAAAGATATACGAATACGAAGGTTCAGAAATGGAGCCAATTGTGGCAAAACCGTTTTCTCCAGAAAACATTTCCATAGTTAGAGAAACATCATCTGTAGAATTGGACAAATCGTATATTGGTTCTTGTACTGGTGCAAAATACGAAGATTTGGAAGCAGCTGCTAGAATTCTCAAAGGAAGAAAAGTTAAGATTAGAACCGAAGTTTTACCAGCTTCAATTTCTATTTACAAACGTGCAATGGAAAATGGACTGCTCAAAATATTTTTAGATGCAGGCGTAACTATCGGTCCACCAACATGTGGTGCATGTTGTGGTGCACATATGGGAGTTTTGGCAAAAGATGAAATTTGTATTAGTACCACGAATAGAAATTTTCCAGGAAGAATGGGGCATGTTGATTCACAAACATATCTTTCCTCACCGCTTGTAGCTGCGGCATCCGCAGTTACTGGTAAAATAACTGATCCGAGGGACTTGAATTGAAAGGAAACGTCATAAAATACGAGAGGGACAATATTGACACTGATGTCATTATACCTGGGCAGTATCTAAAGGTCCATGACTATGCTGAGCTTGCATTACATGCTATGGAAGGACTTGATCCTGATTTTCACTCAAAGGTAAAAGATGGTGATTTTATCTTGTCTGGAAGAAATTTTGGTTGCGGCTCATCCCGTGAGCATGCACCAATTGCCCTTTCTCACTCTGGAATAAAGGCAGTACTTGCTCTCTCATTTGCAAGAATCTTTTATAGAAATGCAGTTGATGGTGCATTTTTGTTACCTATAGAAATTGAAGAGGATGCATATTCTGATATTTCTGAAGGTGATGAAATCGATATTGATATTCACACCAATGAAATAAAAAATCTCACAAAAAATAAAACATACAAAATGAAACCTTTCTCAGAAATTATTGGAAAAATAATTGAAGCTGGCGGTCTATTCAAATACAAACCAGACTAGGATTAAAATGGGAAAAACACTTTTTGAAAAAATTTGGGATGCTCACATTGTCGTAGAAAAAGAAAACAGTCCCTCTTTGATCTATATTGACAGGCATCTTGTTCATGAAGTAACTTCCCCACAAGCATTTGATGGACTTCGCATGAACAATAGACCAGTAAGAAGACCTGATCTTACCATTGCAACAATGGATCATAACGTTCCAACAAATAATAGAACTCTTCCTATTTTGGACCAAACTTCTGCAGTTCAAATACAGACTCTGGAAAAAAATTGTAAAGACTTTGGAATCCAATTATTTGATATTAACAGTCCTAATCAAGGAATTGTTCATGTCATTGGGCCTCAATTAGGAATCACATTGCCTGGAAGTACTATTGTTTGTGGTGACAGTCATACTTCCACACATGGAGCTTTTGGGGCATTAGCATTTGGAATAGGAACCAGTGAAGTAGAACATGTTTTAGCATCACAAACGCTTTGGCTAGAAAAACCAAAACCTTTTGAAATCAGAGTAGAAGGTAAACGAAAGAATCCGCACGCTGTTACTGCAAAAGATATCATATTATCAATAATCAAAAATATCGGTACTTCTGGTGGTAATGGCACCGTTATTGAGTACAGGGGTGAAGGTATAAGCGACCTTTCTATGGAACAAAGAATGACAATTTGTAATATGTCTATTGAAGCAGGTGCACGCGCAGGTCTAATTGCACCTGATGAGAAAACCTTTGAATATCTTCGAGGTAGGAAATACACTCCAAAAAATTATGAATCTCTAGTTAATTATTGGAGAAATAATCTAAAAACAGATAGCGATGCAAAATTTGAAAAAAATTATACTTTGCATATTGATGATATAGCACCTCAAGTAAGCTGGGGTACTAATCCTGGTATGACCTGTGATGTCACTGAATCTATTCCTTCTCCAGAAGATTTTTCCAAAGGTGATCAAAATCAAAAGAAAGGTGCTGAAAAAGCACTTGAATACATGGCACTTAAACCTGGAACTCCGATCATTGAAATCAAAATTGATAGAGTGTTTATTGGGTCATGTACAAATGCTCGGTTGGAGGATCTAATTGAAGCATCCAAAGTTGTTAAAGGAAGAAAATTATCTCCACATGTTAGAGCTATGGTGGTTCCAGGTTCTCAGATGGTAAAAAAACAAGCAGAAGAATTGGGTCTTGATAAAATATTCACAGACGCAAATTTTGAATGGAGAGAAGCAGGTTGCAGTATGTGTTTGGGGATGAATCCTGACATTTTATCTCCTGGCGAAAGATGTGCAAGCACTTCTAATAGAAATTTTGAAGGTAGACAAGGAACTGGAGGAAGAACACATTTGGTGAGTCCAGTGATGGCGGCTGCAGCTGCTATCGAAGGTCATTTTGTAGATGTTAGAGATATGGATTTGAATTAAAATGCAGTCTTTTAAAAAAGTTAAAACTATCATCACTCCATTAGATAAGATAAATGTCGATACGGATCAAATTGTACCAAAACAATTC
>JACRND010000094.1 GCA_016234975.1 Nitrosarchaeum sp.
ATGGAACTTTATGACTTTACAATTCTCTTTCCTGTTATTTTTGGTTCTCTTAGTACTATTGTGATTTTTGCGTTAGTTCGGGTAATAGGAGGAACAACTGCTGGGTTATTTTCTGCATTATTTTTCTCAGTTTCATTACCTTTGATATTGAGAGGAGCAATAGGCTGGTTCAAATCTGAACCTCTTGGATTATTCTTTGGTCTTTTAGCAATCTATTTTTTGCTCAGTGGCATTAATTCTAAAAATAAAAAAATAGCAATTGCAAAATTAATAGCTGCCGGAATTACTATCCCTTTATCTATGTCCGCATGGGGTGGGAGCGAATTTTTTATAATTCCTATAGGTGTTTTCTTTCTTACGCTACCTTTTGTAAGATCCGATCATAAATTCATCTTATGGGCAATTCCTCTTTTTACCGCAACAGCAATTCTTGGCTCACTACTTTTTGAAAGAGTAAGTACACATTTTATCTTTGGATTGGGAGGCGCTTCATTAATAATCCCAACAATTTTCATAATAGCCTGTATTTTTATTCAAAGTAAGAGTAACGAAAACAAAAAAACCAGAAACAGTTTATTATTTTTAGCTACTATTCTGATACTTGGTACATTTATTTTGATAATTAATGCTGATACGCATTATTTACCACTTCCAAGTTATAGATATCTAAATGCGATTAATCCGTTTTTGACTACTTCTGTTCCTTTGGTAGATTCCGTTGCTGAACATGCCAGTACGAACATCCAAGAATCATTCTTTTTCCATTCCATTCTAATGATCTTTGCAGGATTAGGAATTTGGTTAATTTTAAAAAATAATCAGATAAAAAATTCTGGTTTTATTAAAAATGATATGATCTCATTTTCCTTAATTTTTGGATTAATTGGAATATATGTTAGCTCTGCATTTGTAAGATTGGAAGTCTTTGCATCTTTATCTCTAATAATATTATCTTCATTAGGATTATCTGTACTTGTAAAAGAAATTTTAAATAACACAGCAAGGAAAAGTTTTAAAAATTCATTCATAAAATCCTCCTTTCTTGTAGGAATAATAATTCTCTTAATAATCCCCATTTCTTTCCCATCGGGCAATTGGGTTACATCCGCAAAAACCCCACCTACAATTCTTAATGGTGGTTCTGCTTATCAAGTAAGTACAAATGATTGGTTGGAATCAATGGAATGGATAAAAAACAATACTTCTAAAAATGCTGTAATTGCATCTTGGTGGGATTATGGATATTGGATCTCTACCTTGGGTGAAAGAGCAACAATAGCTGATAATTCAACATTATCCACCAATATTATCGAAAATCTTGCTAAAATGCTTCTCAGCTCACCAGAAGAAGGTTGGAAAATGTTAAGGGACATGCAAGCTGATTATGTTGTAGTTTTTGTTTCAGGTCAGAGATTGGCAGTTGATAATGGTGAACAGCCACTTTATGTATTACAAGGTGGAGGAGATGAATCAAAAAAACAGTGGTTTATACGAATTGCAGGTCTACCTATGGAACAATATCTACAGTCTGATGGTATTAGTGGCACTGATTATTTTTGGAATGATACTTTGCTAGGTAAAATGTTCCCATTTACTACATTAGCATACGTCAATTTACAAACTAATCAGCAATCTGCAACATATCAACCAGGATTTACACCGATATATGTAAAAGATATCAAATACACTTCTGATAGTGACGGTCCATTAAGACTAGTACATACATCTCCAAGTTTCGATGCAGAAAAAGGTCAACCTATGATAGGTGTATTTGTTTATGAAGTAAACAAAGATTTTGTTCCAGCTAACTAATTTGATATTTTAATTATATCTTTCAGCTAATCTATATCTCATGTATTTATCATCAGGTGAAAATTTAGCTGGATGTGCAGAGACTGTCTCTTCATTACACAATGGACACTTTTCCTTAAGTGAATAATGATTACATTTTGAACATCTTCTCAATTGAAATCTCATTTTAGTTCTCCCTGGTTTTTTTAGATTCTTCTCTGGTAAATTTGAATGAACCTTTCTTTTTTTCTATACTTTCTTGAATCTCTGCTATTATTGGTTTTAGTGTTTTTTCAGCAGATTTGAAATCTTCTGAAGTGATAGATAATCTATATTTTGGTGCACCTAAATAAGTAATATCTATTGTAGGATCTTTTTTTGTTGCATCCAAAAGTGCTTTTTTAATAATTTCAACTCCATCTGATTTATTATTTGTAATTTCCATAATTCCTCTAATTTCAACTGAAGGGAGTTTGATTTTAGAACATATTTCTTCAATAACTGATGCCGTTTTTTTAGGAATCTTTAATTCTTTTATTGATTCTATTCCGTTTCTCCCAATTTCAATAAAAGCATCATAAACAGAATCAAATTTTGAGTAAATACTGTCTTCTAATTTCTCAATATCTTCATCTGAAAGTTTTCCCTTTTCTTTAACATTTTCTAGTAATGTTTTCCCCTTTTCAAATTTTTTGACTTCCTTTAACTTCTGCTTTTTTTGATCTTTGGATACTTGTTTTAATGAAAGATCTATGTCTCCTCTATCTGAATTTACTTTTTTGACTAGTAGTACCTTTTTCTCTCCGTCTTTTACAAATTTACTAACTGATCTAATCCAACCTGGTGCAATTTCTGAAATATGTAAAAATCCTTGAATTCCATTATATTCATCTAAAGTAACATAAGCCCCATGATCCATCACTTTGGTTATTGTAGCAAGAACAATTTCTCCTTGTTCTGGCATCTCTTGAACTTCAGTAGACATTTCTTCTAAATTTCTCTTCTGTATAATTTAATGTTGCTAGTTAGAAATCAATTCCTTTCTTTGCTTTTATGCCATGCTGAAATGGATGTTTTATCTCTCTCATTTCTGTAACTAGGTCTGCTAATTCAATGATTTCATCTTTAGCATAATTTCCAGTTAGTATAAGATCTAATTCTTGTGGTTTTGATTTAATCAAATTAAGAACATCTTCAATTTTTACTAGACCTAAATTTATAGCATAATTTATCTCGTCTAAAATTATAATGTCGTACTTTCCTGATTGAATTTTCTCAGCACTGATTTTAATTGCCTCCTTTGCAATACTTTCATGTTCTTCTTTGGGACTTTTGTCATCTACTATTCCAACAAATCCTTTTCCAATAGCAATCATTTCAAATTCTGGTTCTAGTCTCTTAGATGAATACATCTCACCATAATGCCATGATCCTTTGATAAACTGTATCATGCAAGTTTTTTTTGTATGACCTGCAGCTCTTAACGCAATTCCTAAAGCCGCAGTAGTC
Source organism: Nitrosarchaeum sp. (assembly GCA_016234975.1). GTDB lineage: Archaea > Thermoproteota > Nitrososphaeria > Nitrososphaerales > Nitrosopumilaceae > Nitrosarchaeum. The sequence goes on from JACRND010000094.1 coordinate 3,301, forward strand.
TTTCCCTTGCCTTTTCCAGTATATACAATAGTTAACCCACCTTTATCCATAGATAATTCATGAATTATCCAAGTAAAAACATTGAGTATTGTTTAGATCAAATGTATCAATTTAAATAAAAAACGATTCTAATCATACGAATTGAAAATCCCAAGAATTACTCTAGCAGGAGCTACTAGCGGAGTTGGAAAGACATCGATTACATGTGCAATTATCTACGCTTTACAAAAAAAGGGCTTTTCTGTACAACCATTCAAAGTAGATCCTGACTATATTGATCCAAGTTA
>JACRND010000104.1 GCA_016234975.1 Nitrosarchaeum sp.
AGAATACAAGATTGTTCTACAGGTAGCAAACTAAAACTAAAAGAAGAAACAAATCACAAAAGACATCAAAGAATCTAAATTCATTTTATTTTCCAGATGCTCATAAAAATAGTATTACAGAGAGATACAAAATGATCGGCATTCATGATGTCAATCTAAAAAAACAGATCGCATAGAGAAGAGAAGATTATTTTACCATGATGAAGCAATGTTTTCAATCATATTTTTTTTATTGCAAAAGTATTTGATAAAAGTTATGAGTGAAGTACCATCTATAAAACAAAGTTTTATTGAACAATTCATGGGTTTTCTTAAGACATTTGGTATTATTGGGTTAGCAATTGCGTTTGTCATAGGCGCAGCAGCATCAAAATTAGTCAGTGCATTAGTAACGGACATTATCAATCCAATTGTGGGATTAGCTCTGCCGTCAGGAGATCTTAAAACACTTCAAAGTAATGTTGTCAATGGTGCAACAGGAGCTGTTTCAGAATTCAAGTATGGTGACTTTATTGCAAACGTTATTGATTTTATAATAATTGCTCTAATTGTATTTATTATGTACAAAGTATTGTCAAGATTCAAAATAGTAGATGATAAAACAAAGGCACCCTAAAAAAGAAAATATAATTAATTTGTATTTGATTAGATACATCAAAGACAATTGTATTTAATATGCAAATGGAATACAAACTTAAAAAGTGAAAAAAATCAATAAATCATATGTCAAATGATCAGGAAAACCAACGAAGAGTAACAGAATTACTAGAAAAGATCCTAGATGAACTAGTTGAAATCAAGACAAATACAAAAATCACATCTCAGAAATAATTCATAGAACAAAAAGCCAACAAGTCACTCCATAGAATCTTGAACGTAAATTCATCCACAATTTTTCATTCAAATACACTATCAATTTCATGGATTGATTATGCCTTCTTTGACTAAAAACTGAATTCCTTGAATGAATGAATTGTCATCGATTTTACCGTCTGCCCACCATTTTGCATTGTTTTTAATCCAAGGCGGAATTTCATTTGAACCAGTTCCTGAACTTTGAGTAGACGGAATACTCATTATTCTTTCTTTAATCAAAAACTGAATTCCTTGAATGAATGAATTGTCATCGATTTTACCGTCTGCCCACCAGCCGGCATTATTCTTTATCCATTTTGGAATAACAGATTCAGAAATCACAGTTTTTGACATTTCAGTTTTTATTATTTCAAGTTCAAATTTTTTAAAGAGAGGTCTTTCAAGGGCATCAGGTCCAATTCCCAACAACACTATTTGCATTGAATATTTGCCTTCCATGGGTGCATTAAGTACTCTTGTATCAATGCCATTTTGCAAGACAATCCCCAAATTATTTGGACCAGTGTTTACTGTCTCCTTTCCAGATGGATCCTTTAGACCATACCCGTACCGTATGTCAGTAGCTAAATTTCCTTTTGGATCAAAAAATACAATAGAAAAAAGAAAATCATTACTTGATGAATATCGAGAATCATAAGAGGCAAGAGCCTTAAATCCATTATCAAACAAAAGTTCTTCAGATATTATTGATGAATGAGATTCCGGTGTGATTACAACATTTATTTTAGAATCAGTGTTTTTTAATTGCTTTAGCTCATTGTTATTAATCATAAAATGTAAAATATTAGCATTTTTGTTTGAATATTTATCATAATGCAAATCTTTTGGGAGAATTAAAACATCATTAACTTTACCGAAAAAGCTATTTACATTTTGAAAAGGCAAGAAATTTTTTGGAATTTCAAAAGAATTCTTCACAAAAGTTATGTGCTCAACATGGTCCCAATTAAAAGGCATTTGAAAGATTATAGATTGAGAAGACTCATCATAGTGTAATTCCGTAATTGTATCTTGGAAATTTTTTGCAGAGATAAAATATTCAGTACCAGATGAGATTATCTTAAACTGTTGTTCGTCAGGTATGATTACAACAGTCTCAAAATGAATATCCTGAGAAGTTTGTGTTTTTGGATTTTTTGCCCCTATTATGTCAGTTTTTACAGTATATTGTCCACTATGAACAAACACAGGTCCAGAAATTACTGGTATGCTAGAAGGTGTTGAAGATAGTGCACTTGGTACTACAGGATCAATATCTCCATAATATTTTGTACATTTCCACAATTCTTCTTGTGGACAGTCAGATTTAGGATGTATTTTGACATCCAACTCCCCATCTCTATCAAAAAACATTTGATTTGCAACTAATTGTGGACCATAAAATATTTGGACTCTATAGCTAACACTTTATATATTTACATTAATAACAGGATCAAAAAATCGGATTTTCAAGTTTGCTTCAGAGTATTTCTCAGGAGTAAAATCTGCTGGAAGTAAGAATGTGCTTACTGTCACTTCCCCAGTTCCAAAACTAATTGGAGGAGCTTGCTCTCCGCCATGGTGTTGAGCAAAAGACAGTGGAAAAGTTATCGTAAGTACCAACATTATGTAAAATAAGCATAATTTTGAGGTCATGTTTTGTAACGTAATAGTTACAAAAATCATTGATAATTTCAACTTTTCAATCACATGTGAAGGAAAATGCGCATGATGAGTCTAGCCCAAGTTTATTTCAAACATGTCAGAATTTACAACAGTAAAAAAGAATCAGAATTCAGAGACACAGTATTACGTCACTTTATTTGTAAATAAGGTGTAAAGATTATAAAATAATATCAGCAGATATTGAATTCAGTAGGATTGATTTGGCTTGTTTAAGAAAAAAATATCGTAAATAAAATGAATATTTTTATTTATTTTTCTTACTAAATAATATGTCATAGGCATATTATAATAAGTGATAAAAGAATTAACAACATGTTTCTAAATCTTACAGGCATATTTTTACAATCAATACAGAAGATCGAAACTCCAACGCTCGCAATAATTATCAGTTCCATCACTGCAACAATTTTTATAATTACATTATTGATAACATGGAAAAGTGTTAGAGAAAACACAAAGGCAACGTATTCCCAACTATTACGCGGATTTCATGAAGATCTTACAAATAGATTAGACAAAAATTCAATTCTTAAAACTACAGAGGACTGTCAAAGATATGCAAATGATTATTTAAACACAATAGATCAAATCGCTTTTCTGGACATTCACAAAAAAATTCCCACGGGAATTGCCGCATATCTAAGCAGATTCTTTGCGTATGGTTTGACAATAATTAATTGGTATGATCAAATGGTAGGCGAAGACTTTAATCAGACGGCTAGAAAAAATTGGCCAAATTACTTTCTATATTGTCAAAAATATGGAATAACAACAAATCCAGATGACAAACTACCAAAGATAATGTTAGATTACAATTCATTGCGAGAAAAAGAATCAAAATCATAGAACATCAACCATAAATTATGCACCCATGATTAGATTTCATGGAATTTATTCAGTATGAGATTAGACGAATTTTTGGATTTTTATTTATTTGCGTGGCAGCTGCTGTGACAATCGCATCAGTGCTAAGTGAAATTTTATTTCTAAATCATTTATCAAATTATTTGTATGGAGTCATTTGGATCGGAACATTTGGGATGATTTTTGGTTTCTATTTTATGCATTTCAAGCAAAAAATTCCATTAATACGGAACCGTATGAAAAACAGTTTGTCATGGTCAGTACATGTTAAAATAATAAATGGTAGTTGCTGGGCATTGCCTTTTCTTCTGATTGGAATTTTTCCACAATATTTTCAATATCTAATTTTATTAGGAATAGGGTTAGGAAATTTTTCAACATATGTTTTTATGAAAATTTTTAGTCATCAAAACAACAAAGAGCAACTTTTAGTAGGTTTAATCTCTTTACTGACAATTCCAATAGCTATTGAAATTGACACGTCCTTGTTTGTATCTCATCAAGATATTGCTGTTTTGTTATCTAGAATTTTAATTTCAATTTCATATGCAATAGGTGGTACATATGCTTTATTTTCAAAAACCAAAATATAAAATCAATTGACAGAACACATAATATCAGAATTTTTATATTTAGTTCCTATTGAAATTTAGTTGAATTAGTTCAAACGTTTTTTTGTCATTGTGTTTAATCAAATTTTGTAGAGGGTTTTGAAAATAAAGCAATGATTGAGAGGGAATAGTCTACGCCAGGTAAGGGACTTGAACCCCTGCACGCTTGCGCGTAGCTGTTTTCGAGACAGCCGCCGTACCACTTGGCTAACCTGGCAAGAAATCTTAGTAGCATCCACATAATAAAGCAAATCAGAACGCAAAACAAATAATTTTACATAAAATTAGTCTATGTCAAATAATTCATCTTGAAAACGCCTAATTATCTGTGCTTTAGATTTATGCCATTCTTGCTCAGAAATATGATCAGAAAAAATAGAGTGAAATCCATCAAAGGATTTTAGATTATTCAAAGTGACAATTAGTCGTTTTTCATCTTCAGATAATGGAAAATAAGAAACGATCTTTGAAAAGTCATTGTTAGAATTTACGTATATTTGATATATTTTATCGTGTAAATTTGCAGGTAAATTCAGATTATTCATTGTTCGACAGGGTTTTTCTTTTTTATATATCCAATTGTAATTAAAACAGCGCCTACAAGCATCCACCCTATGGCGTAACTGGATAAATCTTCAGAAAAACTTGGAGTTTTTGTAGCACCAAGATTTAGTGCGAGACTAACCATACCTCCAACAATAAAACTGATACCTGCCCAAAATAACCAATTTTTCATAATATACAAAGTATTAGTGAAAACAGGTATTTGTATTAGTCATAATTCAAAAGATAAACACAAAATAGCATAAAAAATCAACAACAAACAATGGGACTGAATCTAAAAGAGCTTGTAGTCAGAGAGAAAACAACGTTAGAATCATTTTCGTCAAAAATCATAGCAGTAGATGCCTATAATGCAATTTACCAATTCCTAGCAAGCATAAGAGGTCCAGATGGATTGCAATTGTCAGATTCGGAAGGCAAGATTACTAGTCAACTTAGCGGATTGCTTTACAGAAATATCAACTTCCTGTCTCTAGGAATAAAACCGGTATACGTATTTGATGGGAAACCACCGTCATTAAAAACTGCAGAAATTGAAAGAAGGAAACAGATCAAAAAAGATGCCACTGTAAAATATGAAAAGGCAATAGCAGAAGGAAACATGGAAGATGCAAGAAAGTTTGCACAGCAGACAACTAGTATGAAAGACGGCATGGTAAAAGAGTCAAAACAGATTTTGACTTATTTTGGAATTCCATATATCGATGCGCCTTCTGAAGGAGAGGCAACTGCAGCTCATCTAACAAACACTGGACAAGCATATGCGTCAGCAAGTCAAGATTTTGATTCAATATTATGCGGAGCAAAAAGACTGATAAGAAATTTTACAAATAGTGGAAGAAGAAAAATTCCCAATAGAAACACGTATGTAGAAATTGAGCCAGAAATAATTGAGACACACAAAACACTAGATGTTTTGGGAATTACAAGAAAGCAGCTGGTAGATGTGGGGATTTTAATTGGTACAGACTTTAATCCGAATGGTTTTGATAGAATAGGGCCAAAGACTGCATTAAAAATGATCAAACAGCATTTACGATTAGAAGACATACCACAGATTCAAGAACAGTTACATGAAATAGATTATGAGCAGATACGTAAAATATTTCTTGAGCCAATTGTGGCAGATGTCGATGAGATAGTATTTGAGAATGTAGATTATGAAGGAATGACAAATTATCTGGTAAAGGAAAGAAGTTTTTCAGAAGAAAGGATACAATCATCATTGAACCGTCTTAAAAAAGCACTAGAAAAAAAGAGCCACAATTTAGATCAGTGGTTTAATTAGATTTCAATTTAATAACAGGTCAAATGTGAATTAAAAAATGCTCCAGACAGAGGCAAGAAAAATTCTCAAAGATGCACCAATCATGTGGAGGCGAATAAACTCCATTGGGATAATTCTGGATTGCAATTCTACTTATGCTAATAATCTAGGATATGCAAAATCAGAGATTTTAGGCAAGTCAGTCTTTGAGCACGTGCCAAAAGAGTCATTTGAAGCCATGAATGATTCATTGAAAGCATGGTTTGAAACAGGAAATGTAACAGACAGGAAAATCACATTTAAAAAACAAGATGGCAGTACGTTTCCAGGCTTGTT
>JACRND010000105.1 GCA_016234975.1 Nitrosarchaeum sp.
GTATTTTTTTGCAATACCTGAAACAGCTAAAGCAAGAGCATCTTTTTCTTTTTCCAGTCTCCTCTTCATTAATCCTATCCCAGGACTCATGATATTCCTGATTCATTTCATCTAATATAGTTAATTCCCAAAATTACCCATAATGTTCAATTTTTTTATTTCATAAATTTACAACACTTGAAATACCTCAATCAAAAAGATAACACAAAATGAAACTAATCCAAAAATTTTCAAATTCATCACTTGCAAAAACTAGCACACTTGTATCACTCGTTTCAATTCTTGCAGTAATTGGACCTTTTGTAGTAGTGTCTGCAGGTTTTTGGGACGCAATATCTCATCTTCAAAAAAGACCTGAGTTATTTTGGAGTATGCCACACATTGTAGTTTACACTGGTGTTTCAATAACTACCAGTGCTGCAATCATAGGAACAATCCTTTTACTTAGAAACTCTACAAAAAATTCTTTAAAAAAAGGAATTACTCTAGTAATTTCTGGCTCATTAATTCAGATAGTTGCAGGTTATGCCGATTCAATTTCACATGATGTTTTTGGAATTGATGGTTTGATCTCTTGGTCACATCAACCGCTGGAATTTGGTTTGGTCTTATCTGCATTAGGCGGATTTCTAATATTAAAAAATCTGGAAAAAACAAAACTCAAAGTGTTTCTTCCTTTCTCAATTATCTCATTTTTATTTTTTACAACCTGGCTTGTTTTTAATCTGGTTTTGATTTTTGGAAATACAATACAATGTCTTCCAGTCTACAAGATATTTTTATCTGGCTGCTCAATATTGTAATTTTTTAATTTCATATACGATGACACAATAATCATCATTGCACCTACCAGTATCATCACACCTGGAGGTATCATGTTTTCAGAGTTTGCATCTCCAAGTTCAACTTGCAGATTTATTTGGCTCTCTGATGGATTTGTTATCTTTGCAGTATAGGTACCACTCTTTTCAAAATTAAAATAGCCTACAGACATTTTTGTTTGAACACTTTCTTCTGATATTACGTTCTGATTGTTATCTAAAATCTGAACAAACACTTGATTACCTACAAATTCTGGCATGAATACTTTGTAGTATCCAATACCTTTTCCATTAAAACTCAACTCTAAATCATACGAATTAGTTGATTTTAACACAATTTCTTCAGATATTTTGTCTCCTTGGAGAAAAACAAGTGATATCCAAATCATTCCAATCACACTCAACACTAAACCAATTTTGAATAGGGAAATCTTCAATTCATCTAGTAAGTGAATTGCTTGTTTAATAAAATAATCTAAGAGGGCTCGGAGGGCTTCGGTCCCTCGATCTAGCGGTTCGAAGCCGCTCGCACTATCCAGACTGTGCTACGAGTCCAAACAAGTAAGAATTTAACAGGCCTAAATATCTGTCTAGACAATTTGAAAATATCAAAGAAAGTAGCCGGTGTTGAATATGCAATTAGGGATATTGTTTTAGCTGCAAGAAAAGTTGAACAAAAAGGAATGAAAGTTGATTATCTTAACATTGGTGATCCTGTACAATTTGGTTTTCAACCTCCTGATAATGTAAAAGAGGCAATGATTAATGCAATAAGAAAAGGAGAAAACTACTATTCTGCATCAGAGGGTCTCAAAGAACTTCGAGTAGAAATTGCAAAAAAAGAAAATACAAAGGGACTGTCAATTTCAGCTGATGATATTCTAATTACAAATGGTGTTTCTGAAGGACTTGATATGGTGATTTCATCAATTGTTGAAGAAGGTGATGAGGTACTGTTACCTGGACCATACTATCCTCCATATGCCTCATACGTAAGACTACACGGTGGAATCCCTGTAGAGTTTGCAGTTGATTTGGATAACTCTACACCTGACATTGATGATATCAAATCAAAAATTACTTCAAAGACAGTTGCCATTTGTTTGATTAGCCCAAATAATCCAACTGGCGTTGTATTTAATGAATCATCACTTAAAAAATTAGTTGAACTTGCAAATCAGCATAACCTCTACATAATTTGTGATGAGATTTATGATCAAATAATTTTCGATCAAAAATTTGTAGGAATTGGCAAAGTAGCAGGAGATTCACCAGTAATAGTTCTTAATGGATTCTCCAAAGTTCATCTAATGTCTGGTTGGCGAATCGGATATATTGCATTTAATCAATCCTCAAAACTTGATGCATTACGAGAAAATCTTCCAAAGCTTGCACGAGTAAGAATTGCTACAAATCTTCCGGTTCAGTATGGAGCATTAGAATCATTGCGAGGACCTCAAGGGTACATCTCTGAATTTGTATCTGAATTAAAAAAGCGAAGAGACTTGGTTGTAAAACGACTAAATTCGATGCCAGGCTTGTCTTGCCCGAATCCAAAAGGCGCATTCTATGCTTTTCCAAAGATTGAAGATAATAGATTTGGAACTGATAAAGAATTTGTACAAAAACTACTCGAGTCAAAAGGAGTGCTAACTGTGCACGGTTCTGGCTTTGGAGAAAAATACGGCAGTGGACATTTTAGACTGGTATATCTGCCTAGTCTTGAAATTTTAGATTCGGCAATGAACAAAATAGAAGACTTTGTCAGTCAATAGCTCCAAACTGATAACTTTTCTGGAATTATCTCTATGATGCAATCAGTATTGTCTAGTAATTCTATTGCAGATTTGTTTTGTATGCTTTTGAAATATCTTGAGAGTATTTTTTTTGCAATTTGCTTTACCTTTTTATTTTCTAAAATTATGTTTGCATTTCCTTGACCCATTACACCGTATATTGGAGAATTAACTCCCACATCTACACAAAATGCAACTTTGTTGTTTTTCTTTACATTTTTTGCCTTTTGGGTTTTAGTGTTTGTGCCGATGTAGATTTTTTTTAAACTATACATATACCAAACAGGTACTATGTGCGGAGTTTTGTTATTTCCTATAGTTGTAAGATGTAAAATCTTTTGAGTTTTTAAAAATTCATCTCTGCGATTCATGTTTTCTAAACCCCAACAGTATCATAAAAACACCAAAGCCAATCATACCTATTGATATTTTCTCATTAGTAAATTCTGAATTTACAATAAAGTCCTCTACAAATTCTGGACCCCATAATATTACTTGCCTGACTAAAACAATTCCTGCCATAATTAGAAAAAGTGAGCCAATTGCTGTATACCAATTTCTGCCCCGTCTATAATATTCGTGGCTCATAACCAGTAAAACTAGATAATTTTGATACCTGGATTTTTTATCTTGTTTCTTATCATTGCATTTAGCAATAACGGTGTTGAGATCTCTGCCATATATGATAATTCTCCCGGTCCCAAGTAAATTGGTCTTAATCCTTTGATTTCATTAATCAAGCCATTTACCACTTCAATTGCTTCTTTATCATCACCGCAGACAAAAATATCGTAATCAAGTACCATTGTTGGATTGACAAGTTTCTTTTCAGAAATTACATGAAATGCAGAAACTAGTTTTGCTTTGTTTTTCATATATTTTAAAACAAGCTGATATGAGAATGGCTTGTTTTCTTTGATTGGAATAAATTCAAAGCCCACATCTGTTTTTACCATTGGAACAATTGGTGATACAACAACACAACTGTCTTTGACTGCAGGTAAAATTTCTGAGCAGACAGAATCAATGTTCTCATAAGGAATTGATAAAATCAAAACATCGCTATCTTTGGCAACTGAAACATTATCGTTTCCTGTAATTGTTCCGTTAATTTGTCCAAATGATTCTTTTGCAAGATTTGTGTATTCTTTTGCAGACTCGGATGCTCTTGTTGCATCTCTTGAGCCAACCATGACATTATGATTTTGTGACCATCTAAGAGCAAAACCTTTTCCCATTCCCCCAGTTCCGCCAATAATTCCAATTTTCATGATATTATCCTAAGAATCTTATTATTATCTTTATTTGGCATTCGATCAGGTTGGGCTCTATTATTTTTCTGAGACATGGTCAGGCAAAAAATAACATCGAAAGAATTCTAACTGGAAGAACTCCAGGCATACCATTAACTGAAAAGGGAATTGATCAAGCAGAAAAGGCAGCAAAATTCTTAGAACACATGAATATCTCTGCAATTTATTCTAGTCCCATTGAAAGAGCAAAACATACTGCAGAAATTGTCGGCAAACACAACTCCCTTGATGTAACAATTGATGATAGACTAATTGAACTTGACATGGGAAAATTTACTGGCGTGCCATACGATGAAATCTTTACCAGTCACGGTAATGTCTTTATGAAATTTTATAATGGTGAATTAGAAATTGCTCATAACGGTGTTGAGACTTTCTCAGAAGTAAAAAAACGCGTATTGGGCATTGTAGATCATGTCATTGAAAATCATCCTGATCAAAACGTTGTACTTGTAACTCATATGGACCCGATCAAAGCAATGCTGTCCACTGTAGTAGATCTCACCCCGACGAATCTCTTTGAATTAATTATTGCAAACGCATCTCTGAATATCTTTAGGGAATACAAACGTAAATTTTCAATTTCTGGACTAAATGTAATGGATCCATCTCGTTTCAATCAAGATTGGTAGATAATAATCTTGAAAACCCTTAAATAGAAATCACAGGTCACGTTTCTCAACCGCTAATGAAGAGTATACTTGGTCTATTCTTGGTATTGGCAATTCTAGTAATAATTCCAGCAGCACATTTTGTATTTGCTGCAGGTGATGAACCTGATGGATATCTTGATCGTAGAGTGGTAATTTGGAATTTATTTTATCGAATGATGACTGTAGCATTTACCGTTGGTGCAGTAGTATCTGGAACTATGATTTGGCTGTGTTGGAGATTCAGAGAATCTCATCCAAAAGCCACCCCAACTCCATATGAAAAGGAAGGAGTTTGGTAGAATGGGACATCACTCTAACTGGCCTGAATGGATATACATTGGCGTTGTTATCGCTTTAATGGTTTGGGTAGGTTCAGAAGCATGGAATGCCGAAAGATTAGTTGAACATATTCCAGCAGATGCCGAAGTTATCAAAGTGACCGGACAACAATGGTTCTGGTCATTTGAACATGAGGATGGCACAAAAGAGATCGGTGAGCTACACGTTAAAGTTGGCAAAGCCTACAAATTTGAAATAACATCAAAGGATGTTAATCATTCATTTAACATTCATGATTATGTAGTATTGCTAGATGCAGTACCTGGAAGAATCAATACTGTATGGTTTGCACCAAAGGAAGTTGGTGAACATGACATTCAATGCAGAGAGTATTGTGGATTAATTCACTATAATATGCGTGGTAAACTAATTATCGAGGAGGCAGACACTACATCTTGATACCAACCCTTTTATCCAAACTTTCAAGTGAGGAGAGTTACTAATGGTTCTAGAATTACAAAAGCCACGTCCAATTTGGCAAATAATGTTTTCAACACATCATACTGATGTGGGATTAATGTACCTCATAACATCTCTCATATTCTTGTTTATGGGTGGTGCATTAGCTCTTGCAATTAGAGCAGAACTGTTCTTACCCGGATCACAAATCATTGCAGACTCGATGACATTTAACAGAATGTTTACTGTACATGGAACAACACTCATCTTCTTGTTCTTGTTACCATTTGCATCTGCAGTTGGTAACTACTTTGTACCAATTATGGTAAGATACAAAGACATGGCATATCCAAAATTAAACGCAATAGCATTTTGGATGATTCCTCCAGCCGCTGCACTAATTTGGTTGGGATTTGCTGACTTTACTTGGTATGCAAATCCACCATATTCTATTATCAGTGCACCAGGTCCAGCAGCAGACATGTGGATATTTGGACTAAAGATTTTAGGAATCTCATCAGTACTTGGCGCTATCAACTTTATTGTTACAATTTTAAAATGTAAACACCCAGACATGTCAATGGGTCAAATCCCATTATTAGCTTGGTCATTTTTGACATCATCATTAATTGTTCTAGTTGCAATTCCTACATTTGCAGCAGCGCTTTTTTTTTTTTTTTCTGACAGACTCGGCGTAAGTGGATTCTTCAATCCTGCAATGGGTGGTAACCCAATTGCATATGCACACTTGTTCTGGTTCACATTCCATCCTGAAGTGTATGTACTGGTTATTCCAGCAATCGGAATGATGTATGAAATTATTCCGAGATTTTCAAGAAAACCAATCTTTAGTCACAGCTCTGGAATCTTTGCTTTTGTATTGTTGTCCATGGTAAGTTTCTCGTCATGGGCACACCACATGTATGCTACAGGAATGTCATTTACTGAAAAAACTGTATTCATGATAGGAACCTTAGCTGCAGTACCGGCATCTGCCATGCATGTCTTTAACTTTATTGCAACAATGTGGAATGGTAGAATTAAATTCGCAACGCCAATGATGTGGGCAGTTGGAGGAATTGCATTATTCTTCTCAGCAGGAGCGGGCGGTGTTGTAAATGCTGCAATGCCATTGGACTTCCAGACACACGACAGTTATTGGGTAGTTGGTCACTTCCACCTATTTGTAATGGGTACAATTGCATTTGGTTCAATCGGTTTCCTTTACTACCTGTTCCCATATGTCACAGGGAGAATGTATAATGAGAGATGCCAAGAAGAGTCTATGATTATCCTCCAATCCCAGAATGGATTACTATGAACCAAATTGCAACAGTAGGCGCTATGATTATCGGTGTGAGCATGATAATATTTTTGATAAACATGATTTACAGTTCTGGTAAAGGAAAGATTGCTAATACTGATGATCCATTTAATTTAGGTGGAAAATACTACTGGCCATATGAGGCAAAGAACCCACATCACTAGGAGAAATATGAAATGAATCAACATAATCAAGAAATTTACAGAACAACATCAGCAAGAACTGGAAAAATGTTGGCAATAATACTAGGTGTTTGCATCGTTGGCGGTGTAATTTTCTTTGGCATGTGGGATTACTGGATTTCATATCAAGCTCCAGTAGTTGCTAAAATGGCAGGAGAATCCGAACATAAACTTGCACCAGGTGTAGCAACTGGTAAACACATGGATGTGACTCTGAACTTTATTGAATCACCTGATTTCAAAACATTTGCATTTAATGCATTACCTGGTGAAGAAGGACACAATCCTACAATTAATGCAAACGTTGGAGATGAAATTGTCTTTAACGTTGCAAATGGAGGAAAATCATTTCACGCATTTGGTGTAACCAAAGCAAGTGAAGGAGCTACAGGAATCATTTCAACTAGTGAAATTAAAAGTGCTTCAAATCCGCTAAAACCTGGCGAAAGTGGCACATCTGAATTTATTCCATCTGAGGAAGGAACTTACTACTACATCTGTACAGTTCCAGGACACAGAGAACAAGGTATGGTTGGAGAGATTATTGTGGGTCCGGCACAAGTAGGAGAAGCTCCAAAGGCTGCAGCCCCAACTGGAACTCATCTTGATTTTAGTGTAAATTTCATCGAATCACCTGATTTCAAAACATTTGCATTTAATGCATTACCTGGTGAAGAAGGATACAATCCAGAGTTCAAAGTAAAATCTGGTGATGAAATTACTTTTTCAGTGACAAATAATGGTAAATCATTTCATGCATTTGGAATTGTCTCGGATCCAGAAAACGTCAATAGCATACTTTGGAATTCTGCAATTGCATCTGCGTCAAACCCAATAAAACCCGGTCAAGGCGGTAGTGTTACCTTTATTGCCGGTGCACCAGGAACTTACTACTACATCTGTACAGTTCCAGGACACGCATTACAAGGAATGAAAGGTTCATTCATAGTAGAATAATATTGGCTCTAAAATATCTCGCATTAGCATCTCTGATTATTTTGTATTCTTTGATGTTCATCGGAGGATATGTCTCCTCAGCTGGACTTGGATTGACTTGTCCTGAGTGGCCCCTTTGCCCAAATGGTGTGTTGCCTGATGAAAAATATTTCATTGAATGGACTCATCGATTAATTGCTGTAACCACTGCTACACTTGTAATTGTAACTGCAATTGTAAGTTGGCTTAACAAAAATGCCGGCAGAAAGATAAAATTCACTAGTGCTTTTGCAGCAACTCTTGTAATTACCCAGATAACTTTGGGTGCTATAGTAATTAATCTAAAACTTCATGCTGTACTTGTTGCAATTCACTTGGGAGTTGGAATACTGTTGTTTTCAATGGTTTTACTAACTGCATTGTTTGCATTTAAAATTGCAAAAAAACCAATTGAATCTAAGATTTAACTTTGAAATGTAACCTCTTTGGCAGATAAATATATGCTACAACTACTCCTAACGTAATAGCTCCTATTGTGATTGCTATGATGAAAATATATCCAAATGGACTTTGAGTACTCATGTTAAATGTATAAGTTAGAATTCCTGGTTTACCACCCATATCGTATAGATCTACTTTAACAACATGATTTCCTGGTTTTTTCCAGACATAGTCCATTTCGTAATGACCACCTTTGTGTAATTCTGGGTTTATTGCATCAACTTGTTGATCATTGTAAAAAAATCTAACACCCATTGTAAAGTGATCAACTTCATTAAAGTTACTGTCTCCAACTCTAAATAGAATCTGTGATTTTTCTCCTATCTGTGGAAATTCTGGTAACGTTGCAACCTGAACTCTGTACCCTCCAAGAAATTCTTCAGCGGAATTAAACATCGAATGTGCATATGCATTAGAAAATAAAGGAACTATGCCAAGTACTAAAACAAACATGATTACAATTGATCGCAAATTCGTCATTGCAAATTATGTATATCTCCGCATGAATATAGTGTTAATCAATTTACATAGGAAAATCTTCAAAACCTTTAAATCCTTATTGGCAAGACACTGAAACGTTGACTATCGTAACAAAATCAATCGATATTAAAACACCTGTAGAAAGCGTATTTACTTATTTTGCAAGACCAGAACACGTTTCTGATCAAATCAAAAATGACACCGTAGGCATGACCGTAATTCCTATGGATATCAAAGAAGGAATGGGTGTTGGAACAACATTTAGAATAATCGGTGACTTTAACGGTAAACGACTAGAATGGGATTGTGAAACGATAGAATTTGTCAGAAATGAAAAAATTTCTGCAAAACAGAGTCAAGGTGCATTTAAGCAATGGAAAATTACCAATGAATTCAAATCATTAGGTGATAATATGACAAGAGTAACGATGTCAGTAGATTATGCAATGCAATTTGGTACATTAGGAGCAATTTTGGATAAAGCAAAATTTGAAAAATCTGCTCAAAGAGGAATGGAAACTGCACTCTACAATGTCAGAGGTCTACTTGAAGGAAACGGTTCAATTCCAGTGTACATCACACTAGATGCATACCAAAAACTACTTGCCGAAAAGAAAAAAATGAACGATGTTCCAGTTTCAACTGCACTAACTGCAATTCTTGAAAAATATGCTGAAATTGAAGCAAAAGCTCAAAATTAAATTTTCATTTCTTTTACAATCTTAAGATTAATAACAACTCTAGGTTTTGCTATTTTTGTGGGTCTATGGCGCAGCCAGGTAGCGCACCGGACTCTTAATCCGGTTGTCGTGGGTCCGAATCCCACTAGACCCGGATTCAATCTCTTCTGGCAATCCTTCCCACCATGAATTATTTGTCATATTCAAAATCTTTGTTATTATGTTAGCTTATAGATCTTTCTAAACTTGAATTAGAAACTAAATCTTGTTTTTCCAAACTTTTTAGATCAGAGTATTTCTTTGCCAAGTCCAATAGTATGTCTACTTCAATTGGCTTTGAAATAACAGAAATTAGTCCCTGCTCTAGAGCTCTTTTATTTTTTGGTTCAAATTCGGAGAAACCTGTCACAATCACCACTCTTGCATTTTTGTCCATTTTTATGATTTGAGAAAATGCTTCATACCCATCAAGTTTTGGTAGATCTCCGTCCATTACCACCAAGTCTGGATGCATCTGCCTGTATTTTGATACTGCTTCTTCACCATCTGTAGCCGTTTGAACATTATACATATTCACTTGCAATATCTCTGCATACAAATCTAATAATTCCATGTCGTCTTCTACAACTAGAATTGTTTTTGTCATGCCTGAAGTATGATGATATTAAGATATTATTAAAGCCTCAGTTTGTGTAATTTATTACATATTGATAATTAACTACCATTCTATGATGATTATTAATGTTGAATTCAAAATTTCATAAAAACATATTACTTGTTGCTTCTCTAATCTATGTGGAATCAAGAGGTTGCATTCATGGATAAATTAGTAAACAACCAAAACCCAATCAAAAAAGAACGTAATACTGTTGTTTTTTTAATAGTCTCCCTGTTGGCAATAACTCTAATTTATCAGCTAAGGCCATTTCTGGACGATTCCCAATTTTTCTGGATTTCTTTTCCAGCATATGTGATTGTTCCTGGAACATTACTTGCATTTTCAATCTATCTTACAATCAAATTATACAAACAAAAACACTTTCAGTCAAAAGCCTTTTTATTTTTTACATTAGGGACATCATTCTGGTTTGTAGCTGAGCAGATTTGGGCAGTGTATCAATATGTCTATAAAGCGGATCCATTTCCGTCTGTAGCCGATGTTTTCTATATCGCATCATATCCCTTCTTTGTTATTTTTCTTTTAATTTCTCTAAAATCTATACAAAAATCAATTACCAAAAAAATTTGGTTATTTTCATTGCTGTTGTCATTTACACTTTTAATTCCGTCACTATTAGCAAGTTTTAACTCCTTGGATCAAACAGAAGGAGGACCAGATATACTTTCTAAATCAATCGCACTTGCATATCCAATATTGTCTTCATTCCAATTAGCTCCTGCCATTGTTGGCGTTATGTTTTTGATAAAAAAGGGCGTAAGCTATTTTTGGATGCTGTTGTTATTTGGATTTTTACTTTTCACCGTATCTGATACATTCTATCTTTTTTCAGAACTAGATGGCTCATACTATGATGGACATCCAGTAGATGTGATGTATCTTTACGCTTTTATTTTGCTAATATTTTCTTTGCACAGTCGATTAAAACTAGCAAACAGTTCTAATAATAAAAATCAAGAAATATTTTTCAGTGAAAGTATTAAATTTGAAACAATCACTAAATTTGGCATCCCACTCATATTGATAATATTTTCTATGAGTGTCATTATTTCTTTGATTAGTGTAACTTACTCTGATCCTGTAAAAATACTATCTGCTGACTATCTTATGTTTGGAATTATATCTATCCTTGTAGTATTTACTATAATAATTCTAACAATTAACAATAGTTTAACACGATTTGTTAAAATGAGAACAAAGGAACTTGAAGAACAAAGAAATAATTTGGAATATCTAGTTGAAGAAAAAACACAGGCGATACTCAAAGCAGAAAGACTCTCAGCAATAGGGGAATTATCTGGACGTTTAGCTCATGACTTGAGAAATCCATTATCTGTCATAAAAATGTCTATTGATTTGATAAAACAACACCCAGCAGATGCAAAAATCTCTGATAGTATCATCACTAAAAGACTTGATCTAATAGAAAAAAGCATTGAGAGAATATCTCATCCAGATGTTATTGCTAGATGTGATTCAATAAAGATCGATGCTGTTTTTATCAATCTCATTGTAAATGCAATTCAGGCAATGCCTCAAGGAGGCACCCTTGAAATTAAGATCAAATCAGAGAATGATGATGCTGTCATTGATTTTGTAGATTCAGGCATAGGTATCCCAAATGAATTCATAGATAAAATATTTGAACCGCTCTTTACTACCAAGCAAAAAGGAACTGGATTGGGTCTGGCAAGCTGCAAAAATATTATAGAACAACACAATGGAAAAATTTCAGTTAAGAATAATCCGACTACATTTACAGTGAGATTCCCAAAAACATCTGTAGAACTATATCCCAAATCTATTTCACAGTGAATCTCTTTTTCTAAAGTTTTCTTAAGAGAGTGAATCTACTTTTATCCGGCTCTATTTCTTCATGCATATCGACATTACTTATGATTTTAACTTTGTAACCTAGCCATCTTTTTTGCATATTTCGAAATTTTGAATTACTGTTGATTTGTTTTTCTGATTCATCATATTTCTCACAATTCATGATATATTTTCCTGTAACTCTATACATTTCAGAAATACCTTTTTCTAAAATATCATCCTCAAGATAATTCAAAAGCTGATGAGTAAAAACAAAATCAATTGAAGAATTCTCAAAAGGTAAATCTGTAATTGAAGATTTCTTAAAATCAAACTTGGGAAGTTTTTCTTTTGCAATATTTAGTGCGGTGTCGTTTAAATCTACACCATGAACATCAAATGTCTCTGGAAATAGCCTCAAATCAATTCCAGTACCACATCCTATCTCTAATACACTTGTACAACGTAATGAAACAACCAAATCCCTGACAAATTTTGCAAATTCCTCATTGAATTTAGATTCATTTTCATTTGCATATTTGTCCCAAAACCCCTTGTCATAACTCATAAAATATTTTCATATCTCCTGTATTTGATATTAATTGTTTAATGCTGGCACTTGCAGGGAACAAGTTTTGTGTCAAATGTACAGTCATGAGGCCCATCTGATTTGTTATCCATTGGTATCTCCTTCATACAGTCTTCATGGCGACCTTTTCTACAAAACCAGCAAATCTCCTGTGTATTTCCAGTTGCACAATACTCCATGCTTGTATTACCATATTTGTGGATAAAAAACTTGGTAAATTAAATAAAAGTTAACCACGGCAAGAATCTTTCATCTTTTCCCATAGTAACGTCTGAAAATGATTTTTGTAATGCCTTTGTAGTTTTCCCCATTTTTGCATTTCCTATTATTACTTTATCAATTTGTGTAACTGATTTTACCTCTGCAGCTGTTCCTGTCATAAATATCTCATCAGCACAATACAGGTCCCCTCTTTCAAGATCTCTTTCTATGACAAATCCCCCATTCTCCTCAATAATTTGGATTACGCTGTCTCTTGTAATTCCTTCTAGTCCTCCTGCTGAAAGTGGAGGCGTTTGAATAATGTCATCTTTTACAACAAAAATATTTTCTGCGCTGCCTTCTGCAATTTTTCCATGTACATTTAGCATTATTGCTTCATCATATCCATTTTCAAGTGCTTCTACTCTTGCCAATGCGGCATTTGCATAGTTTGATGCTGCTTTTGCTTGCATTGGTTGGGATCTAGAATCTATCTTTATCCAACTTGAAACCTTACATTTTGCACCAGAGAATTTTCCTGCTTTTCCTTCTCCCATACTCCACTCCCAACACGCAATTGACACATCAACTTTGTTTGGAGTTGGTGTAAGACCCATTGTACCATAACCATAGTATGCTAATGGTCTAATGTAACATTCTTTTAAGCCGCTAGCCTTTACAGTTTTGATAATCGCATCTGAGATCTCTTTTTTAGAAAATTGCATCTTCATAGAATACAATTTTGCTGAATTGAAGAGTCTATCAACATGTTCTGCAAGTCGGAAAATCGCTGAGCCATTAGGAGTATCATAACATCTAATCCCTTCAAAGATTGATGTTGAGTAATGCAAGGCATGAGTAAGTACATGTACTTTGGCATCTTTGAATGGAACTAATTTTCCATTCATCCAAATTTTGCCAATTTCTTTCATAGGAGAGGGAAAATACTCTACTAATTTAAAGAATTATCTTTAGAATGGAATTTTATGGCAAAT
>JACRND010000114.1 GCA_016234975.1 Nitrosarchaeum sp.
ATGTGAAAGAGACGCTTTAATCTCATTCAATATCTCTTCTTTTCCTACAACTACAGAATCTAAACCACATGCCAATCTTAAAAGATTAAGGTATACATCAGTACTTTTGTAAACTTCAAGAGTTTGATCAAAGTGATCAATATCAATTTGCTCTAGTTCCGATAGAGATTGCCAGGTTTCTTTAATTTGATTCAAAACAAGAGATTTTCCTTCAGTTCTTCTTCCATCTGGAGTATCTCCTGTTTCCAGATTACTTACTGTAAATATTTCAATTCTACTAGCAGTCTGAATTATTATACATTCTGCAACACCTGGAATTTTCTTAAAAGTCTCACATACAATTTTGAGATCTTTAAATCTGAATCTTGATAATGTGTGAAGTGGTACGTTTTTGAAAGTTACTCTGGCATTAAGTACATCAAAATTAATTTCGCTCATATCATCACCATTTATTCTCTAAGTTTATTTCTTCCACCTTTTGCAGTACGAAAAACATTCATACCAATGTAATAATTTTCATAAATAGATTCTAAATATTCAAGTTCTTGTTGTGTTGCAAGTATATCTTTTTTAGATACATGTGGATCATTTTTTAGTTTCTTTAGTTTTTGTTTAGTTTCTTCTAAGAATTTTCCTACTCCGGATTCATAGTTAGACATACCACCGAATTCCGGACTCAATACATGTTGTGGAATATATTTTGGAGTGTTATCTATTGGGATTTCCACTTTTCTTGTGAGCTCATCTTGTTCTTCTGATGAAAGAATAGGTCTTGGAAATCTGTCTTTTTTGGCTAGGAAAAATTCAGGTTCGCCCATTTCTCTTCTAAATATTTCCTCGCCTTTACGTTGATTAGTAAATGGTGATGGTTTGGCTGCTGCGGCTTTGACTTCTGCAGCTATTGCTTTGTATTCTTCTTCTGCAGCTGCTTCTGCTGCTGCTTTAGCAGCTGCGGCTTTTGCTAATGCTGCTTCTACTTCAGCTTCTGCCTGAGCTACTGCAGCTGCGGCTTTTGCTGCTGCTTCTATTTTTGCTGCTGCGGCTTTTGCTACATCTTTCGGGGTAGCTTCTGATGTTGAAACTTCAGGTGTTGCTTCTATCTTAGATTCCTTGCTCTCTTCAGACATCAGAATTTACTAAAATTGCCTGAATTTTAATATTCTTGTAAGAGAGACTTCCAAAGATTAACTTTCAAGAGACAAACTTGTAATTCAAAACAGTTGAATATGGAAATAATCTGCTTGTCAATTTTCAATATTATTCAAAATACGAGATTTAGATCGATTAGAATAGATGAAATTACGATAATAATTTAAGAAGATAAAAGGCGCCCTTGGCGGGATTTGAACACGCGTCTCAACCGTGACAGGGTCGAATTCTAGACCGGGCTATACTACAAGGGCACGAATTGTTTCAAACAAATTGCCAGATTAAAAGTTTCTGTAAGAGTAAAAAATTTTGTAAAAGACTAAATTATACACGTCAAGCATTTTTGTCAGGGGTCTATGGCGCAGCCAGGTAGCGCACCGGACTTTTAATCCGGTTGTCGTGGGTCCGAATCCCACTAGACCCGCTCCTATTTTATCAATTCAATAATTTTGTAGGACAGATTATCTAATGCCTTTGAAATATCATTATCTCTTTTTGTTGCATTAATTCTATAGATATTAATTTTTTTCATACGATCTTCAATCATTCTCTTCTGTTCGTCATATCCAGAAGAGCCAAAGGATTTTCTTTCCTTTAGAGAGGAGGTAATTGTAGTGGATTGAATAATTTTCATTATCAGATTTGGATTAATTTTTGTCTCTTGGGCAATTTTTGAAATTTCTTTCATACTAAGTCTATTCATAGATTTGTTTGACTGATGTGCTATCTGTACTAAACCCCCTGCAATTTTATGAGTTGTTCTAAATGGTATTCCATTCTGAACTAATTTTTCGGCAATATCAAGTGCAATAAGATAACTAGATTCGGCTGCCTTTTTCATTTCCTTTTCATTGACATGTAATGTAAGAAGAATTGATTTTAAAATCACTAATGCGCTAATCGAAATTTTGGATGTTGACCAAATAGATGATTTGATTTGTTGCAGATCACGTCCATATCCTGAAGCTAGTCCTTTGATTGTGGTTAGAATTGCAGTGAGATTTCCAATCACCTCTGCAGTTTTTCCTCTTGTCAATTCTAAGATATCAGGGTTTTTCTTTTGTGGCATTACACTTGATGGAGATGTAAATTCGTCAGCTAATTCTATAAAGGAAAATTCAGAGGTAGACCAAATTACAAAATCTTCAGAAATCCTACTGAGATTAGTCATTAGTATTGCTATCATTGCAACATATTCAGCAACAAAATCACGTGTACTTGTTGCATCAAGAGAATTCTCAATTACACCATCAAATCCCAACATCTTTGCAGTGCTATGTCGATCAATTGTAATACTAGTTCCACCAACAGGTCCTGCTCCTAGAGGACTTTGATTAACATGACTAAACGTAGTATAAAGACGATCAAAGTCTCTAAACAATACATCTGCCTGAGCCAACAGATAGTGTGAAAACAAGCCTGCCTGAGCTTGTTGTAAATGGGTATAAAGTGGCATTATTGTTTTTTGATGATTTTTTGCCAAAGACACAAGTGCTTCAATTGTATCAAGTAAGCAATTACAAATAATATTAATATCATCACGAATCTTCATTCTAATATCCAAAGTAACTTGATCATTTCGTGATCTTGCAGTGTGCATTTTTCCGCCACTTGCCATACCTGCTTTTTTGATTACAAGAGTTTCAATCAATTCATGAATATCTTCTGTCCCAGATGAAGCATCAAATTTTTCATTTTTCAAAGATTCTAATGCAGAAAGAATTTTTTTTACATCATTTTTTGTAATG
>JACRND010000118.1 GCA_016234975.1 Nitrosarchaeum sp.
AATCTCCAAAAGACATTACAGACTATTACAAGCATCTTTCCTTATTCTGGACAGATATTATCCATCTAATGGCAAGCAAACCGCAGGCCTTGACTTCGATGGGTCCTATGCGTGCATTTGCTTCAAATTCAAAGAAAATCTCAACAGAACTAATCCAAATTAATGAGAGTCTAATGGAATTTAACAAATTTGTAACAGAGTACTATAAACAGTTATCAGAAACTTGGAGTGAGGCACAAAAGAAAGTCAATCTAAAAGCACCTGACGTGCCACATGATGTAGAACAAATGGAGTCATTTAAGAGAATATGGATAGATATTTTTGATAATGATTTTACAGAATTATTTGATTCGGAAAAGTTTGGAGAGAATTATGGAAAACTGGTTTCAAAAGAGCTTGAACTTACAAAACATTGGAATAATATTTCAAATGTGATTTTACAGTCAGCAAACTTGCCAAGCAAAGAAGAAATTGATGAAGTGTATAAAGAGATACATGCTCTAAAAAAAAGAGTGACAAAATTAGAAATTGAATTAAAAAAGAAAAGAGATACAAAAAGTGAGGGGAATATAAAAAATGAAAAGTGAATCAAAATTTGACCCTAAACTCATAGAGGATATGATAAAATTTGGCAAAAACATTATGGATGCGCCTAAATTAGTTTCAGCCCCAGATGAAATTAGTCTAGAAGTAACTCCTCATGACATAGTACAAGAAATAGATAAAACAAGATTATTGCATTACAGACCACTTACAGAAAAACAACACAAAACACCATTATTGATTTCATATGCGTTGATTAACAGATATCATATTTTGGATATACAACCAGAAAAAAGTTGGGTTAGAAATTTACTATTGCAGGGATTTGATGTGTATATGTTGGATTGGGGAACGCCTACAAGTATGGACAAGTATTTAGATTTTGATGATTATGTTAACGGGTATTTAGATAGCAGTGTGGAATTTATCAAAGATGAGTCATCTACAGAAAAAATATCATTGCAAGGATATTGTACTGGAGCTACAATAGCAACAGCATATGCAACACTGCATCCAGAAAGTGTAAAAAATTACATTGCGACAGCACCGGTAATTGATGGATGGCGAGATACTACCGTAATTAGCAATTTAGCAAAGCATATGGATGTAGATAAAATGGTGGAAGTCATAGGAAATATGCCTCCTGAATTCATGTATTATTGCTTTTCAGTACTAAAACCATTTGAGCAAGGAATTGAAAAATACGTAAATTTTTTCAAAAACATTGAGAATAAAAAATTTGTAGATAATTTCTTAAGAGTAGAAAAATGGCTGGGAGACACACCACCAATACCAGGCGAGCTTTTCAGACAATGGATCAAAGACATTTATCAGGACAACCTGC
The DNA here is from genome assembly GCA_016234975.1 of Nitrosarchaeum sp. Taxonomy (GTDB): domain Archaea; phylum Thermoproteota; class Nitrososphaeria; order Nitrososphaerales; family Nitrosopumilaceae; genus Nitrosarchaeum. The sequence continues at coordinate 1,388 of JACRND010000118.1, forward strand.
TAATTCAAAATAAAATGTATGTTGGTGGAAATCACATAGATTTAAAAAAAATAGACATGCCATTATTCACACAAGTTGCAGTCGGAGACCACTTAGTATCGCCAGAATGCAGTATGCCCCTTCATTATGCAGTTGGAAGTGAAGACAAAACACTGAAGATGTATCCAACAGGTCATGTAGGCATGATTGCTAGTTCATTATCTCAAAACAAGGTACTTCCAGAATTAGGAAAGTGGCTTGCAGAAAGATCATAAAATAAAAAGATAAAAAATGAAAATTTACCACTAGTTGTTCTTTGTGGTGAATGCGGATATCCAGGATTGTAGAATATTTCTGTTTAGATCAGCAAATGATTTTGCGTTGTCATTGAATGTTTTGATGTTTTGTTGTGTTGCATCGATTGTTGCAAGTGTTATTTGGTTCTGTATTGAAGCTGCTTTAACAAATTCTTCGGTAGTATCATGAATTACTTTTAGTGTTGCTTGTGGAATGTTAGCTGCAATACCTGCTTTCTTTGCATATTCTTTTTGTAATGTGATTGTAGAATCAATAACATTTTCATATGCTTGTAGGTATTCTTGTTGAACATTTGTAATTGACTGATGATATTGTGGTACTGAATGTCTAATGCCGGAGAATAGTTTGTCTACGTTTTCCTGATAAACTGAAAACACATCTTTAGTTCCTGGTGTTTGTTCGTTTTTACTCATTGTTTCACCTCCTTATTTTTCGATTTTTTTGCTATTGGAAGGACTATGACTTGAACCAAGTCGCCCTCTCCTAATCCAAGTGCATTACGCTCTGCCTCTGGAATCGAAATTCTGCCATTACTACTGACAGTTGTTTTGTAAGCGCCCCAATTCATAAAAGATGGGAGCATTTGGCCAATCTGAAACATGGTCTCCATGCTTTTGCTTTGCATAGAAGACACATTCTTCATCAAATCAGATTGGACATTTCGTGTATTGTCAGATACTTCTTTTAGAGTTTCTAAAGGATTGAATGTTTGAGTATTCTGGTTTGTCATCAACGAACCAAAGTTTTTCATAAATTCAGCTTGTGCACGACCATTTTTTTGAATCCAATCTTTGAACATCTCTGTAGGATTAAATTGGTTATAATTACCGCTCATTGGTAACAGTTGGAATTAGTTGACATATAAATGAAACTAGTGTAAAAGAAATTCTAAAGATATAGACGAAAAGGCATCAGGCTCTTGGACATATGGAGTATGACCACATCCATCCATTATATGAAATTGGCAATCTTTGATATAAGACGCAAACCATTCTGCATGCTGAATTGGAATAACGGGATCTTTGGAACCCCAGATTATCAGAGTAGGACTCTGAATCATATGCAGTTTAGGTGTGATGATCTCTGAATTTTTCAGTCCTAAAACGGTAGACATGAATGCTAATTTTGCATTTGGCAATTGCATTCGTTCAATAAATCCCTGAACGATTACATTGTCAACTTCATTGCCAGAAGATTCCATTAGCTCAAATGCATTTTTAGCACTTTGTTCATTTGGATACAATGCAGCCATTATGTAAGCATCTAATGCCGGAGTAGATTGCTTCATTGCACCTGCAGGAGATACAAGAATTAATTTTTCTACATCGTTGGGATTTGTAGATGCATATTCTGCAGCTATTTGACCGCCTAAAGAAGAACCAATTACATTTGGACGTTTGATTCCTAAGACATCAAAGAAATCCCCAAGAAATGTTGAAAAGAAATTAGGGGTATAGTCTACAATCGGTTTATCGCTGTAACCAAATCCAATCAAATCAGGAACTATCACATGATAATGTTTTGCAAAATTAGGAATTACATTATTCCATCTCTCAGCAGATGCCCCCAATCCATGAACTAGTACCAAAACATTTTTGGAGTCTCCAGACTCTAGATACCTAATCTTATTTCCATCCACTTGAATGAAATTTTCTTGCACCATTTTAGCTTCGATTATTTAGCTAGTTAAGTTTAGTTACTATTACCGATCAGTTATTTTTATTGCTTTTCTAAATTTTCACGCATGTGACAAGAGAGACCATGTTTTTTAAGATCTAAATAGAAGATATGATATGATAGATAAAAAAATCAACAAAATTCTGGTTCCATTGGATGGTTCCAAAAATTCTATGCGTGCGCTTGAGATGGCCATATCAATAGCAAAACAGTTTGGAGCCACAATTACTGGCGCCTACTCAATTAACATACAGCCACATTCAGAGTTTCAAGGAGTGATCGCAGTAAACAAAGAATTAGATAATGAAATAAAAAAAATAATGATCAATGCCAAAACATTATCAGCACAAAACGGCACAGTCTTCAAAGAAAAACTGATGCGTGGAGATACAGGATATAATCTCATAAAATTGGCTCATGATAAAAAAGAAAAATTTAACCTAATTGTGATGGGTTCACGGGGAAGAAGCGCAGTAAGAGAGATATTCTTAGGTAGTGTTTCAAACCATGTCATTCATTCATCAAAAATTCCAGTACTCATTGTAAAATGATCTTAAGATAGTCCGTGTTTCTGAAAATATTTTTGATGATATTCTTCAGCTTTGTAAAACTCTGGAGCCGGGATGATTTCAGTTACAATACGTTTTGGAAATTTTCCTGATTTTTCTAATTCTTCTTTTGATTTTTGGGCAATTTTTTTTTGTTCTTCATTATGAAAAAATATTGCAGAGCGGTATTGATTCCCGATGTCAGACCCCTGTCGATTTAGCGATGTGGGATCGTGATTACTCCAAAATACTTTGAGTAATTCATCATAAGAGATCTCATTTGGATCATAGTCTACTTGAACTGCTTCGGCATGACCAGTTGTATCAGTACAGACTTCTTCATAAGTTGGATTTGCCAATTTACCTCCAATGTAACCTACTTGTGTTGATTTTACACCTTTAGTTTTACGGAGTAGATCTTCGACGTGCCAGAAACATCCTGCACCAAATGTAGCTTTCATAATTTGAATAAAAATTTTATCAGATTAAAACTATTTGGTCAGCAGCAATAAGTTCAAAGATTGTGGTTACAATTAGTTATTCAATTTCAATGATTTGGTTTTCAATTAGATATTCCAAAGAATTCACAAATTCTTGTTGTGAAATCAGATCATTTGCCCACCAATCAGCATTGTTTCGTATCCAATTTGGAATGTTAGCGACGTAATTTTGTTCAGAATACTGCAAGTTCGGAATGACAATTATGTGATGTTCTAGCATGAAATCCAATCCTGTGATAAATTCAGAGTCAGGCATATCACCTGTGGCCCACATTTCAGCATATGTCTTAATCCAGTCAGGAACATATGTTGAGAAACCCAATATGTCATAGATGGATTTGTCAGGAAATTGAGAGTCAAACCAAGACTTGTAGTTAGGTTCGTTGTTGTATCTGTCAATATAATATTGAGGAGAACGGTCTAGAGAAGGAAAGTCAGGTATTCTCAATTTAGGATTTTCAATAAATGATTGATTTGAAGTATCAATTGGTGCAGTATTTTTGGAATTCACAGATGATTTTTGATAGGAAAATGTTTTTTCAAGGTTTCCACCATACGATACTTTGATTATATAAGTACCATCATCAGGCCATGTAGGTCCACCCACACGAAATGTAGTAGAAAAAGAACCATCGGATTTTGGTAAGACATTTGCAATTCCAGCAAGACTAGTTCCTTCAGGAGTAATTATTTGCAGGATTACAGAGGGGATTACAGGATCATAGTTTACAGTACCTGAAATTTTAAGAGTATCACCATCATGATATATCGATTTATCTGTAGAAAAATTTTGAATAGAGCCAAACACGGAAATAAAATTACCAGATACAAGTAAAATTGAAAATAAAATTAGAAATTGTCTAATCAACGCAAGAATAAAAAATTAGGACGTATTAAAGAATTTGCCAGATAGTGAGGAATTTCTAATTAACATTGGTAAAAATTTTAACTACTTTCTTGGCCAAATTTTCAATGTTGGCAGATGGTTCTGCAGAGATTAAAAGAAGAATTTGAGTGATAGGAAATGGGAAGCTTACCAAGACTGCCTTGTCGCGCCTTGCCGCAATGTAATTAATCGGACCCAAACTTTGATCATATTCTTTTCTAATCGAAGCTTTTGATACAAATTCCAAAAAAGAGTGCAATCTAGTTTCATCGCCCTCATAAGGTACAAGTCCTTCTTTAAAACCACCAGCAATTAGCTTTCCATCTTTATCTACAATTCCTGCAAATCTAATTTCAGGCTCTTTGAGGATCTGGGAACATTTTTCATTGTAAAGTTTCAAGGTAGCGTTATTTTGCGAAGACAACGGAATATGGTCAACATACCAAAAATAAAAACTTAGCCAAGGATACAGATTTATCAAATTTGTTGGAACACTCTTATGAATTAAAATTCCGCATTGGTCATCAAGTTAAGAGAATTTCTACAAGTAATTAATAAGTGAAAAATGAGAAACAGAACTAAATGAGATTGACAGTATTGATGTTTCTAGTAATAATAGCAGGAGTAATTGGAATTGCGGCATTTGGAGTACCTAGTGCATTTGCACATGACCCAAATTTTGAGGTAAAAACCCCAAAAGATATTCTAAAATTTTGTGAGTTTTTTTATGACGAATATGTTCTCATGGGAGCAGAAAAACTTGCCGAAGTGCATCAGAATTATCCAAATCTCAGAGCATGTGGAATTTTGTACAATCATGTAGCTTGGAAAAGTACGCATCCAGCAAGAGATAAAGTGTTAGTTGCAGAGATTGAAAAATATCTTGGCGATGCCAAATACATCAAAGAAAGACATGTGAGAAGTTCCAACATAATGCCAGAGTGGATAAAAAATGACGCAAAAATGTGGGTAAGAGGAGAAACTAAGGATACGTTATTTGCATATGGAATTAGAACAATGTTAGAAGATCATATTCTAAATCCATCTTTGAACAACACTGACAGAAACTGTGAAGAAACTAAACTGTGTATTACAAAATCAGATTTCATGAAATATTCATACTCTAACAATTATGTCCAAGATATTACAGAAACATACACGGTGGATTCAATTAGCGATGATGGAATTTTAATGAAAATAGAAAAAATTTCGAAGGGTGGAAAAGAGTTTACAAATATCAACATTGACAATCGTGGAACAATTCTGACAAATAAGAAATGTTGTGTAATAGATAAATTCATATTTTTAACTCCAATTAATTTTGGAGATATGATTACCGCAGATTTGAAAGTAATAGGGGAGACATCATATGAATTAAATAATCAAACACGTCAAGTGTGGATTGCACAAAGTTCAGAAAAACAAGACACGTTAATTATCGATAAAGAAACAGGACTGGTGTTCTCAGACAGTCATAAAAAAACAGACATAATAACTAAATGGGAAAAAATAGAATTGATAGACACTAATATTTTTGAGAAAAAATATCTAGCAGATGAACTTGTCATACCAAAATGGTTTAAAACAATTACAATGTGGCTACTAGACAATTTGATTTCAGAATCAGAATATCTAAATGCAATAGAAAATTTATTGGAACGTGGAATCATTCGTGTCTAATTTAGATCCGACATTTTAGAACAACATAATCAATAATTTTTTGTTCAGATGCCTTTTTCATTTTAAGAATAGATGTGTAGAGTATTTTTTCGACATATTTTGGATACTTTTGTAATATGGATTTTTTTAATTCGTCTCGGTGTTCAATATAGTAATTTGCCAGTGGATCATAGACATTTTTACCAATTAATTTCTCATTCTGAATTGTAAAACCGTTAGACATAACAAGTTTTCTCACATGTTCTAATCCATAATGCTCTGAGGACCAAGTAAATTTCAGAATTCCTAATTTCACAAAAGATGCGCTTGGAAGAGTCACAGGCAATGCCAAGGTCAGTATTCCGTTTGATTTTAAAATTCGTTTTGATTCTGAAATAAAATCTTTCAGAGGT
>JACRND010000109.1 GCA_016234975.1 Nitrosarchaeum sp.
AAAAACAGGCATTAGTTAATTGTTATCATTTAGGTCAATTTCAAGAAAATCAAACGTCATACACGTACATTTATCATTCAGGATTTGACGTATTCCAGGAGTTACATCATCGCCATCCACAAATCGTTTTACAGGCAACCCTCCTTCTGCTTTAATAAATAAAGTAAAACAGTTTTTTGCAGTTTTTTTATATTTTAAATCAGAAATAATCTTTTCAGAGCGTTTTCCGGATTTTTCGTAAACTACTACAGGTCCACTGAGAATACTCTTTAATTCCTTCATAGTGTTGGATTGAATTTCATTTTCAGTGGAAATTTTCAATTCTATTAAGGAATAAAATCTGATGGGAGTTTTTGGAGGTTCAGATATTATTTTGCAGTTATGTATGACAATGGAATCAGATATTATTTTCCTCGGCAAAGGAAGATTTCTTTTGAGTGGATTTTGAAGTTTTACAAAAAATGGTCGTCCATTACCTAAGACTAGACTAGATTTGTCCTCACCACCAACCCAAGTGAATTTTGCAGTTGTTCCACCAAATTTGTTAAAAAGAAATTCAGAGATTCTGCCTTCAATGCTGTTGTATTCAGAGATACCATGAAAATTACAACATCTACAGCCTTTTCCAGAACAATTAGCACAAGATTTTTGTTTTTGAGGTAATTCTCTCTCAGATTTGGTATATCGCCCATGTAATAAAATGGGTTTTGAACGTAGTTGACACGATTCATCTTTAAAATTAATTGTAAAAGTAAGATCAGGATTTAGAAAATCAATTCTTTTCTTTGTTTTTTTAGTGAATTGTTTTCCAAGTTCTTTGGTAATATCAGTTTTAACACTATCAATTCCCTTCAGTTTGTATTTTGATCTTATGTAATCATCGCGGTCTATTATAGATGGTTTAATTAAAGCTCCAACAACAATAGAAGAATAATCATATTTGGAAGAAGCATCCAACATTAATTTCAAATATGGTATAAGATTATCTAAAAGATTTTTACAAATAAAACATTTTTTAACAGATTTCCTTAAAGACAACTTTAATTTTTTCCCAAGTAATTTGTTTGAGGATAGATTCATTTGTTTAGAAAAAAGCCTGCCTAAACAGCTATCACATAAATCATAATTTTTTAGGATTTGATTTGCGATAGGGATAATTTCTTTGAAAGTAGTCATTTTAATTTCTAATTTTTAACAAACAGATAAGATCCTAACCAAATCCCATACGACGGAGTGCACCTTGCATTTGTCTTCCTTTTGATGCCTTCATCATGTTTTTTGAATTTTTATAATTTTTGAGTAGTTCCTTAACTTCGTGTTCTGGCCAACCAGAACCTCTTGAAATTCTTTTAATTCGAGATGCATTCATTATATCAGGATCTGCTTTTTCGGTCTTGGTCATACTTTGAATAATAAATCTCCACTTTGACACTCTTCCTTCCATTTGATCTAATTGATCATCTTTTACCATACCTGAAAGACCAGGCATATTATCAAGAAACCCTTTCAACGAGCCCACTTTGGTCACTTCTTCCAACTGATAGAAAAAATCATCCATGTTCATTTTTCCACTTGAAATTCGTTTTAGTCGAACGTCGTCTCCTTCGTTTTCCAATCTTTTTGCCAAATCCAAAACTGCTTGAATGTCACCCATTCCAAGCAATCTACCGACAAATCTAGTTGGGGAAAATTTTTCTAAATCATCAATTCGTTCTCCAGTTCCAATATACATAATTTGAGCACCAGTGGCTGCAGAAGCTGCAATCGCACCACCACCTTTTGCAGAACTATCTAATTTTGTAATAATAATTCCGCCAACAGGAATTGTTTTATGAAATGCCTCAGCTTGATTGAAGCATTGTTGACCAATAGTTCCATCAATAACAAGTATTGCAAGATCAGGATCAGCAACTTTGTTAATTTGTTGCATTTCTGCCAATAGATCTTTTTCTTCTTTGTGTCGTCCAGCTGTATCAATTATTATTACATCTAAAGGTATTTCTTCAAAATGTTTTAAACCATTTTTCACTATGTCAGGAGAATCTTTGTTGTTCGGATCACCATACACTTCAACATTTGATTTTTCACACATTGTTCGTAATTGAACTAATGCCCCAGGTCGGTATGTATCAGCTCCTATTACACCGACTTTGTAACCTTGTTTAGTTAGAAATTTAGCAAGTTTGGCAGTTACGGTTGTTTTTCCACTTCCTTGAATTCCAAGCATGATTATCTTGTTTTGTTTGCCAGGTTTGAAATCAAAATCGGTTTCTTTACCTAACAGTTTTGCAAGTTCGTCATATAGTATTTTTACAATGTGATCTTTTCTGGACAGTCCTGGTGGAGGTGTTTCATTTAATGAACGTGCTTCTAATTGCTTTGTAATTTCAAGAACCAACCTTACATTGACATCAGATTGCAGTAATGCTCTCTGGACATCCTTTGATAATTCTTTGATGAGTTCCTCATCTATGCCAGAAGATTTTACAATTTTCTTGATTGCATCACGTAAATTATTCTTCAGACTGTCAAGCATTGTAATTTAGCCTCGCATCCACTATTTCAAACCTTCCTCTATAGCCATCCCAAATTTTTTTTCCTTGAATTATTTTAATTGCATGTGAAAAAAGAGGGCAATCCACCACAAATGTTTCTGCTTCTCCACCTTCAAAATTTAAATTAAAACCAAATTTTTGAGAGAGTGCATAAAGAGTATCAATATCATTTTTGGTAATTATTTTACCAAGCCATGAGTCATCCAATCCACCGGACGAAACACTTGTAATAATAAATATAAAATTTGAAGATATTAATTCATTCATGTACTCTAAAGAATTACGATTCCATAATGGTG
>JACRND010000110.1 GCA_016234975.1 Nitrosarchaeum sp.
ACCCATTTCTTTTCTCGCCATTTGTCCTTTACTCGTCCTTTTCTACGTGCCAATTATTAACGACCTTTGAATCCAAAATATAAGGGTATGTGACTAGATTATGTTTTTGCCCATGTATTTTTGTAAAACTTTTGGAATAATAATATGACCATCTTTAGTTTGAAAATTTTCCATTATTGAAACCAAAACACGTGATGCAGCAATCAATGTACTGTTTAATGTGTGCAAATATTGGATATCTTCATTTGTCTTTTCTCTAAATCTGATCTTTAGTCTTCTTGCCTGATAATCTAAACAATTTGAACAAGAAACAATTTCTCTGTATGCATTTTGTCCTGCCATCCAAGCCTCTATATCATATGTTTTTGCAGAAACTTTTCCCATATCACCTGACGATAGAAGCATTATTTTGTATGGGATCTCTAAATTCTGGTAGAAATCTTCAGCAACTGATAACATTCTTTCATGTTCTTTCCAAGATTCCTCTGGACGTGCAAAGACAAATTGCTCAATTTTATCAAATTGATGTACCCTGAAAATTCCTTTTTGGTCTCTTCCATGTGCTCCAGCTTCTTTTCTGAAACACGGACTTACACCAGCATATCTTAACGGAAGATCTTTTCCTTCTATTATCTCACCGGAGTGCATGGCAGCCATCGCATGTTCTGATGTTCCTATCATGTAGAGATCCTCATCCTCAATTTTGTATATTACTTCTTCAAAATCATCAGCTATTATTGCCCCTTCCATAGATTGGCGATTGATCATATATGGCGGCTGAATTAAAGAATAGTTTTTTTCTGCAAGAAAATCTAATGCGTAATGAATAAGAGATTGATTTAATCGCACAAGATCATTTTTTAGATAATAAAATCTTGCACCTGCTACTTTAGCGGCTCTTTCAAGATCAACCAAATCTAAGTTTTCAGAAATATCTATGTGATCATTTATCTTAAAATCAAACTCAGGAACTTTACCCCATTTTTTAATTTCCTTGTTAGCACTTTCATCTTTTCCAATGGGTACAGATTCATGAATCAAATTTGGAATAGTCAGTGCCAAATTTGAATACTTTTTTTCAATTTCTTCTTGTGATGATTCTAGTTTTGTAAGTTCTTCAGAAATATTTTTCATTTCAGATAAAATAAATGAGGTATCTCCACCTGCTCTCTTTTTTTGAGCAATCTCTAATGCTACTTGATTTTTCTTTTTTCTCAACTCATCAGTTTTCAATATGAATTCTCTTCTTTTTTGATCTGAATCTATCAATTCGTCAAAATTAAATTCAACTGATCTTGCTTTGAGCATATCTCTGATAATTTGAGGACTATCTTTGATTATTTTTGGGTCTAACATTATTCAATCACCTTTAATGCAACCTGAACATGCTCTAAAACTTCATCAATAGTACCAATTATTTTTTTCATGCCTTCCTTACTCTCAAAATTAAAAACAAGTTTGTTATCAATATTTTCAACATAAAGACTCAATCCTTCTGGAAAATTTACATTATCAGGCTCCAATGCTTTTTTTACATTTTCTTCCTTTTCTTTTGAAAGATTATTGAGAATTATCTGTACTTGACATATTAACGACATTTACTTCTAAATAATCTAAAAATCCATCTAATTTGTCTTTAGTTATTTTTGCACCAGCTGCTGCATTATGACCTCCACCAACACCGTCAAATTTCTCAGCACCAGTTCTCATTAACTCACTTAAATTAATCTCTGATTTACATCCAAATGATTTTCTTGATGAAAATTTAATGGTGTTCTCTTCCCCACCTGTCCTCAAAATTACAATTTTTCCTGCATTCTTTGGTGAACCTGCAATTAATGACGAAATTGTACCTGTCATCATTTCTGGAACGATTCCTTCACCATTTACCATAACGCATGTCTTGCTTTCTGAAACTCTCCATCTTTCGTTTGTTAAGATATTCATGTATTCTCTAATCATCCTTCTATAGTCTGTAAGTATTGTTTCTCCTTCTCTTAGTATCTTGTTTCTATCTCCCATACAAACTGCAATTCCAACTCCTGATCTACTGATTCTTCCACATGAATTGAGCATTGTTGAAAATTCTCTACCATCTCGCAAAAAGCTTCTTTTATCTTCTCTTGGAAATGTATAGGTATATCCAATTAATTCAGACATTATCTCAGTTGCATTCTTTCCCGAAGTGAATTTTGTAATGGTTTCGATAACTAACCTTTTTTCTTCATCATTTAGCTCTGCTGGTACTCTCCACCTTCCTCCTTCCTTTAGTTGAATTCCAGAAGAATTCAAAAGTGAAAGACATGCATCTCTATTCCAAGTTAGACCTTCGATAAATGGCTGTGATGTAAATGCAAGAGCATCTGAAAGTGGTCTTGTCTCTCTTCCAACCAGTAGTAAATCCAGATCAATATCCACTAGTCCCTCTTCCTTTGCAGTATTGGCAATCTCATAATTTTTTCCAATGAATGATTTTCTTTCACCCTGATCTTGTCTGTCTCCTAAAGCTGAAACAACAGCTATTGCAGATAAATCTAAATTCTTATCATCTAATGCCATTGCTGCAAGATACGCCATTCCTCCTGCACAAATTTCAGTACCTCCATCAATGCCATATTTCCAAGCATTAATGACTTTTTGATTATCATATTCTTTTTCTGATATTTGATGATGATCTAATACAATCCAATTTTCTCCTAATGACGCGTCTAAATTATTTGCAAAACCTCCGGCAAGATCTGTAATTACATGAAAATCTCTTGAATCTTTTTTTAGAGAATCAATCACCTTTTTACTAAATTCTTTGGAAGTTCTAATCGTGCATCTTGCACCTGCCCTAATGAGGGCTTTTGTGATAATACTGCCTGATGTTAATCCATCACAATCGATATGAGTCGTAACCGAAATTGATTTTTTAGATTTTATGCAATCTGAAATCTTATCTTTGAAAAACGAAAGAGACTCATCGAGAGTTTTTGTCATTACTCTAATTGAGCAACTACGGATTTATATTTCCAGTTTTTAGGAATGCGATCTATTCTTTTGTAGTAGACTGAGAGTCTATGCACTTTGGCCTCAATTAACTCAAGGGATCTGACATTTCTGTTGTCTCCTTTGTTTGTCTTTAGGTGTTTTTGAAGACCAACTGCTTTTCTTACAATGTTATCTAGATCTTCTGGCATTTCTGCTTGAAGATCATTTTCTTTTAATATTTCCCCAACACTTTTCTTAGTAATTGGTTTGATCAGTGGAATTGAATGTTGATCTCTGAGTTTTAGTCCAATTTGACTTGGTGTTAATCCATCTTTAGAATATTTTACAACTAGTTCTTCTATTTCTTTGGGACTTGTAGTAATCCATGATGGCGCACGAAGTGTAGCTGGTCTAATCGTATGTGATTTTCCGTGTCTATGAGTGTGTAACCGTCCCATGATATTGACTAATTTTAGAACAAAATTAAACGTTACTTATTCCGGATCTCGTACATAATATCTGCATTTTGGGGTTTAGAATAAAAGTTAAATATGTACAATATCCTCACAACGAACAGGTAAACTGTATGAATAAAAAAGTACTTCTAGCAGCATCCTTAATCGCTGTATTTACCATCGGTTACTATGCAAACAGTGCAATTGCATTTGCGCAATACATGGGTAACGTTGGTTCCAAAGGAGAAACCGGACAATATACCTTAGAAGAAGCACTGGAGATTCAAAAAAGAAGAATCGATGCAGCAAAAGCTAACCCAGCATCTGGATCAGGTACACCTTATCTTGATGCAAGTGGTGTAGTTGGAGCATCTGTAATTTCAGCTGCAATCTTTGGTGGTATCGCAGCAGCTTTCTTCATTAGAGGAAGATCTGGTAAATACGCAGCAATGGGAAGAGGATAAACAAAACCTTATTTTTCTCTTATTTTATTTGATGACCTTTAGTGGCTACTGATCTCGTACTTTTTGATAATAAAAGAAATGTATATATCGCACAAATAGAGCCAAAATATACAATGACTCCTATAGTAGGAACTTTCCTAAGTATCCTGTCTTCACTTACAGGTCAGTTAGGACCAAACTATGATCCATTATTCTATGATGTAATGATTTACATCTTCGGAACCATGATGTTCGCAATATTCCTTCTTGGAATTATCTCATTCTGGTTACGTGTACACGGATGGGCTTACAAAGACAACCGTGAAAGATGGGTCGATGAATTGGACAGACACTTTGAAAGAGAAGGTATCGGTCTAATTCCAGACAACGGTAAATACTGGTAAATCACTTCCTTTCTTCTTTTCATTATTTTTAAAATTTTGAATAAATCTATTTTCATTAAAGTCTACTTATTCTAAATCTATTTTATAAAGTAAAAACTAGATGTTATTTCTCTAGTTTTGAGGAGGTAAGAAGTCCTTATCTTTTGATTCATCATAATCCTTTGAGGTAAATACCATCTTGTAGTGATACCCGTCCTGTAATGGTGTTTTGATGAAATTATCTGACTCTCTACCATTTACATACACGGTTGATTTTGTCTCATCCATATCTCTTAGAGGGAATTTGAAAATCCACAAAAAGTGCCCAATTTCAAATTGTGGATTTTCTTTCCATTCTGCATAAACAGTTCCATCATTGTTAAGTGTGTAAATTGCCCTTTGGCACCCTCCTTCCATGAAACCAACATTAGATGGAATGTCTGCTTTTTGATTATCAACATAAAGTTCAACAGTAAATGATATTTTCCAATTTTTTTCAATATTATTGATACATGCATTACGCGGCTGTTCTCCTATGAATGGATTTACTACTAAAACCGTGATTAATACTGCAATAGCTCCTACACCTGCACTCAAAACCAAAAACCTCAGAGTCTTCTTTCTCTTGTATGGATCTCCCATGCCTGGCCAGTTCATATGATGATTTTTTGAGGATTACTTAAAGTCCTTTCTGTTACTTGTCCATTATCTCAATAGTATCAAATTGGTCTTGATGATCAGCAAGAAAATAAGTGATATCATCAGAATCAATTTCTAGCCATTCTGATTCTTCACAATATGGCAAATAATCTTCAA
>JACRND010000095.1 GCA_016234975.1 Nitrosarchaeum sp.
TAAGTATGAAAACAATAAGGGAACTAAACGAAAAAGATCTTAAAAGTAAGATTCAAGAAACACGTAGTGAGCTTGCAAAATTAAGAGTAGATGGGTCAAAAGGCACATTAAGAAAAGAAAGTGGAAAGCTAAAACCACTCAGACATGATATTGCAAGAATGATGACCCGATTAAACGAGATGAAGACAAAATGATTACAGCAGATAACATTGCATCACATGAATTAATCGGATTACGCACAGAGATTGTTGAATCATCAAATTCACAAATCATAGGATTAAATGGAACGATAATAGATGAAACAAAATCAATGATTATAATCGATACAGTAAATGGAACTAAAATGATTGCAAAATCAAACAATAGTTGGAAATTCTCAGTAGATAACAAAGACATTGTTTTAAATGGTTCAAAAATTGCAAAAAGACCATTTGATAGAATAGGAGGAAAGGCATGACATCAAATATTGGATTAAAAGTAAAAGCACCAAGCAGAGAATGTACCGATATGCATTGTCCATTTCATGGTAAATTATCAGTGAGAGGAAAATTATTTGATGGTAAAGTTACGAGCAATAAAGCAAAACAAACAATTACACTACAAAAAGAATCACCAATCTACTATATGAAATTCAAAAGATATGCAAGAAGCAAAAATACAATTCACGCTCATGTACCCGAATGTATAGATGTTGAAACAGGTGATCATGTATTGACTGCAGAATGCAGACCGATATCAAAATCAGTATCATACGTTGTTGTAGAGGTTAAAGTATAACATGGCAAAACAAGCAGGAAAAGGAGTAGCAGAGTTTCGTCCTTACGTCACAAGAGCAATTCCAATTGGTGCACGAGTAGTATGTGCAGATAATACAGGTGCAAAAATTTTAGAAATAGTAATGGTACAAAGACACAAAACTAGACATGCACAATTAGCAGCTGCGGCAGTCGGAGATTTTTGTAATGTTGTTGTGAAAAAAGGTCCAGCTGAATTAAGAAAACAAGTGTATGGTGCAGTAATAATTAGACAAAAATATGCAGTTCGTAGATTAAATGGTGTGAGAGTATGCTTTGAAGACAACGCAGCGGTTTTGATAACTCCAGAAGGAGAAGTTAAAGGTACAGACATCAAAGGACCAGTTGCAGCAGAAGCTTCAGAAAAATGGCCAAGAGTAGCTAACTTGGCATCAATGGTGGTATAAAATGAAACCAACAAAATCACGTAACAGATTAATTTACAATGCAACATTCCATACAAGAAGTAAGCAATTAGGTAGTCAATTATCAGAAGATCTTCGTAAAAAATATGGTAAAAAAAGTGTGAGAGTTATTGAAGGGGACAGCATAAAAATTGTAAGAGGGGAATTCAAAGGAGTTGACGGTAAAATATCAAAAGTATCAACAAAGAAAAGTAGTGTTGCAATAGAGGGAGTGAAAAAAGAAAAGACAAAAGGCGATAAATTTGACGTATACATTCATACTTCAAATCTTCTAGTTACAGGACTAAATACAGATGATAAATGGAGAATTGCAAAACTGGAAGGAAAAAAACAGAGTGAAAAACTAAAAACAACCATAGAAAAAATACCAACCAAAGAAAGTACAACTAAAAACACAGTTAAAGAAACAAAAACTAAAGAAACAAAAGTAACAAAGACTCAAAAAAAGGAAGTTGAAAAATAATGGTAAGCATATCCGGAAGTAAAAAACTCAAAAGACAAATGGCCCCACAGTTTTGGGGAATTGGAAGAAAAGATAAAAGATTTGTAATTACAGTTAGACCAGGTCCGCATAAAAAAGAATATTCTGTACCAACTGCAATATTTCTTAGAGATGTACTAAAAATTGTAACTACATTAAGAGAGGCAAAAGCCGCAATATACACAGGTAAAGTCAAAATTGACGGAGTTGTAAGAAAATCACTTCATCATGCAATTGGATTGATGGATGTTGTAGAATTAGAAAATGTTCCAGAAATATATCGTCTAGTTCCAATGGAAGGAAAACTACTAAAACCATTACAAATTAAAGAATCAGAGAAAGCAAAAAAACTAGTCAGAGTCACAAGTAAAACAACTATCAATAAAGGCAAAACACAGATAGGATTTCATGACGGCCGTTCAACAATTTCAGATACAAAAGTAAACGTTGGAGATACATGTTTAATACAAATTCCAGACCAAAAAATTCTCGAAGTTATAAAATTAGAAAAGGATTCGCAGGTATTAGTAACTCGCGGAATTAACGCAGGACAGATAGGCAAAATTGAATCAATAGAGGAAGGAACTTTTATTCTACCTAGACGTGCAGTGTTAATTTTAGGAGATAGAAAAATTGAAATTCCAACAGACATCATAATGGCAATAGGAAAAAAGGAGCCTGTAATTCAAATAAAGTGATCATATGTCCCAATTAACACAATCACCAATGAAAAAAATATCTTTAGAGAAAGTGGTCCTAAATATGGGACTTGGAAAATCTGGAGATGTAATACAGGTAGCAAAAAAAGCACTGGATCATATTTCAGGTAAAAAATCATGTGCACGTGATGCAAAAGAAACACAAAGAGAGTGGGGAGTAAGACAAGGAGAACCAATAGGAGTTGCAGTTACAGTAAGAGGAAATGATGCACGTGAATTACTTAAAAGATTACTTGAATCAAAGGGAAATCAGATCAATGGAAAATCTTTTGATAATTTTGGGAATTTTTCATTTGGAATTAAAGAACACATAGATATTCCAGGTGTAAAATATGACCCACAAGTTGGAATCTTAGGCCTTGGAATTTCAGTAACATTGACTAGACCGGGATACGGGATTAGAAAAAGAAGTAAACACAAAGCAAGTGTTGGAAAATCACATGCAATAAAAAACCAAGAAGCAAAGGATTATCTAGTTAAGGAGTTTGGAGTGACGATAGTATAATGGCAAAAGATAGATCATACGAAGCTACAGGAAGAAAGAAACATGATTTCGGTAGAGGTTCCAAGTGGTGTAAACGATGTGGAGATTATACAGCTGTAATTCAAAAATATGATCTAATGATTTGTAGACGATGTTTTAGAGAAGTAGCAACATCTTTAGGGTTTAGGAAAAATATGTGATTATAATGCCAGCACAGAATGTTTTAGCAAATCTATTTGTCACATTATACAATAATGAAGCCAGAAGAAAAAGTGAATGCATTATTCTTCCGACTTCAAAATTAGGTATCGAAGTCCTAAAAACACTTCAAAAAGATGGATACATTGGAGAGTTTGAACATATTGATGATAAAAGAGGTGGAAAATTCAAAATAAAATTATTGGCAAAAATTACAAAGTGTGGTGCAATTTCACCAAGATTCAAAGTAAAAAATGAAGAGTATAATGATTGGGAACAACAATACCTACCAGCATATAATAGGGGAATGTTACTAGTGACAACGAATCAAGGCGTAATGTCACATCATGAAGCTGTAAACAAAGGATTAGGAGGATTTTTGATAGGATATGTCTACTGAGCAAGTTGAAAAATTCCAAGAAATAATGGAAATTCCTAAAGGAGTAAATGTCACATTAAAAAAACGTATGCTACATTTTCAAGGCCCATTAGGTAAAACATACAAAAATTTCAGACATATACCGGTTAACATAGAAGTAAAAGATGGAAAAATAATACTCAAATCACAAGGTTATAGAAAGAGAGATTATTCAATACTGCATACTGCAAGATCAATCATCAGAAATATTTGTGAAGGTCTAATTACAGGATATACAATTAAAATGAAAATAGTATTTGCACACTTTCCAATTACTGTAAAGGTTCAAGATAAAACTATTTTGATTGAAAATTTTCAGGGTGAGAGGTCAGCAAGAATTACAAGAATCATCGGAAATACAAAAGTGGTTCCAAAAGGAGAAGACATTATTTTAACAGGTGAAGTTTGGAATGACATCACACAGACTGCAGCAAATATAGAACTACGCAGTAAAGTAAAAGATAAAGATCATAGAGTTTTCCTAGATGGAGTCTATGCCTATGAAAAGAAAAAAGGAATAGACAAATAACACTTTTTTAAATTTTGAACATAGTATATGACACTTGATTCTGAATTTTCAAAGCAAACATCATCACTTATTGAACAGACACTTGAATTATACAAAAGTGCTGGTGCGTCCCCAAGAGTAGGTCAATTATGGGATTGTCAAAATGTTGGGGATTTTCTTTGTGGTTTTTTTGTAGGTGAAATGGTAGGTTCTGCTTTAAGTGCATTTCAAATTGTTCACAAACGTGAACCAACTGAGGAAGAGCATATGGAAATAATTGAACTTGTGGAAAGTTATTCCAAAGAAATTAAAGAATTCTTTGCAAAATTCAACTAACAGTATTCAGAGTTTAGTCTAAATCCAATGGGCGCAAGGATTAAATCGCTTTTACTAAGGTACAAACTTGTGCCTCCCTAGCTCAGCGTGGTAGAGCATCCGACTGTTAATCGGATGGTCATCAGTTCAAGTCTGATGGGAGGCGCTCTTTATTTCTAATCTCGAGTTTTGAAATATTGGTTCTCAACAATATGGTGTCAGAACGAGCATATCTAAAAGTAATATTTCTAAATTCGAATTTAGAAATATTGATCGATTGAAACAATTTGGTTTACTCTATTAGACTGGGTAGATCTAATAGATGATCGCATATTAACAATAATGCAGGAGGTTTACATTGGTCAGAACTAGAAGGGCCAACAGATATTGTGTTGATTGTGGCTCAAGATTAGTGTATTATCCTAGACTATCCAACCCAAAAGCACCAAACGAACATAGAGTCTTAGTTTATGCATGTCCGGATTGCACAGAAGACTTTGAAAAGCCAAAGATGTTTTCAATCAGACGAAATCAAGTAGACGATCCACTTGAAACCGTTGAAATAGAAATAACGCAAAATCAGAAAAAAACTAATTAAAAAAGAATGAATTTTATGGGTTCATAACTAAATAAAAATGAAAATGGAACATGTAAAAACAAGAAGCAATATGTGGTATCTTTTGCCAATATTTGTAGGATTAATTGGGGGGATTATAGCATATTGGATTTTAAGGCATGATGATCCAAATATAGCAAAAAAATGTTTGTATATAGGAATTACTTTAGCGATCGTTGGTATTATTGCCAATATTTTAATTGTCACACAGATGCCAGGGTTGACGCCAGATTTCAATGTAAATGTGTGAAAATAAAACACTAAAACAGATTGCAAATAGGCATAGTTTTAATTTATTTCTAAATTCGAATTTAGAAATATTTGAAATTAATAGTATAACACCATGAAATTTAGAATCATATATGCCTGAAAAGAACACAACAGCATGATTGGTTCCAAAATGAAAGACAGTATAGAAAGATGGTTAATACACGAAAGTCATTCATTTGAATCAATTAAAAACCCTGAAAATACTTTCCAGATTCTAGTAAAACATGCAGGTCCATATGGAATTCCTGTTGAAATATTTGAACCAAAATCACAACCAGAAGTCATTGTAATAGGTACCAAAGTAATAATGAAAAATAATCAAATTGCAAGATATTTGGGATTCAGTGATGAGGAAAAAGCCAAATTTGAGAAAAAAGTAGCCGATTTTTGTAATTCAATACAAGCAATCAATCGAGTAATTACAGAAGATGGTAAGCAAAAGGTAGGGGTTTTTGTAGTATTAGACGATAAAGAAAACATCAACCAACAGACAATGTTTGATGCAATAAACAGAGTATCTGAAATGCATGAAAAAACAGCACGTTTTTTGATGAAAACATTCTAAAAAGCAGATAATTTATCATCTCATCTAGATTAAGATGTTCAATTAACATCATCATGGAAAACAAAAACAAGCGCCAA
>JACRND010000096.1 GCA_016234975.1 Nitrosarchaeum sp.
CCAGCTCCACCGCCACCTGCAATGACATCTGTACCATAAATGATTAGTAAAATTATAGAAATCCCGGAAATTACATGGGGGATTGAAATTGACATGCATGATTTCTTTATTTATATTTAATAAACCTATTAGGATAGTCGGGTTATGCTGGATTTATTGATACTTTGTCTTTGAGATACTCTAATTTTTTTAGTAGTTGATCTATTGTCTCTCCCTGTTTTCCTACCAAATTAAAATGCCCCAGTTTTCTTAATGGTTTTGAAATTTTTTTACCATACATTTTAAGAAAAACATTTTGTTCTGATAGTTCTATTGCCTTGTACTCTCCCTCAAAATTTTTTGAGCCTAAAATATTATACATTATAGTTGGATGTAAAAGTGTAGTATTTCCTAATTCTAAACCCAAAATAGCTCTGAGATGCTGTTCAAATTGTGATGTTTCACTTGATTGTAATGTGTGATGGCCAGAATTATGCACTCTTGGTGCAATTTCATTTATTACAATTTCATCATTTTCTGTAACAAACATCTCTATTCCAAAAATACCAGCTCCTTTTAGAACATTCATTGTAGTTTTGGCTATTTCTTCTGCTTTTTTTGCTATTTTTTCAGAGGTTCTTGCAGGAGCTATTGTTTGACGAAGAATATTGTCTTCATGAATATTTTCTACGAGAGGAAATGTTTTGATTTGTCCATTTGTGTTTCTTGCAGCAATGACTGATACTTCCATTTTAAATGGCACAAATTTCTCAAGCATTAAATTTTTTTTATCAAAATAATCAAATGCTTTTTGAATTTGTTTTGGTGAATCTATTTTAAAATTACCTCTTCCATCATATGCATCACGTCTAGCTTTGAGTAATGATGGATACCCAAATTTTTTCAACCCTTGCTCTAAATCTGAAATAGATTCTACCTGAATAAATTCTGGAACCGGAATGTTATTTTGCAATAAAAATGATTTTTGTAAAAATTTGTCTTGAATTATTTTTAATGTTTCTGGGGACGGATTAATTTCTGCATCTTTTTCAACTAATTTTAACACCTCACTGTCTCCTGACTCTATCTCATATGTGATAATGTCAGATCTTTTGGCTAGTTCAATTATGGCGTTTTTATCTTTAAAATCGGCAATTATCTGTTCGGCACCTACCTGTGAGGCAGGACAATTTTGCACAGGATCTAAAACTATGATTTTTGAAATATGCTCAGGCATTTTCTTGGCAGCCTCTGCTATCATCATTCCAAGTTGTCCCCCTCCTATAATTCCAAGTATCTTACCCATTAGCATTTTCCCAAGTTACGATTAAAAATATCTAATGCTAATTTTTACAAATCAATTGATTCTTTTAACATAGGCTCAAACTCAGAACGTGTTTCAAAATAACATATACAGCAATAACTGTAAAAATAAAGAGTAAATCATATGACTTGCGATATTCCAAATGATCCCAAATGGAGAATTTGCTGAAAATGGCATAATTTGATAAACAAACTAAAAAACAAATTATGTGATTGAATAATCTACCATTATAGGCATCTGCCCTTTTTGTAATGACTCGCTAAATCAAAAACCGAGATCCTAGAGGAAACAGCATGAAGAATGACATCTATTTTACAAGATTGAAAATATTATAAAATAACAATTTATCTCAACCATAAACCTAATTTTAGCCATCATAGATAATAACTTGCTTTATTTTTTTTTTTTTTTTATTTATACTAAGAAATCTTTAATTTTCATCATTATGGGTTCAGGCTCAGACAGTAGAATAATGAAAGATGCTGCTGAAATTCTAGATAAATTTAAAATAAAACACGAGGATCAAATCATATCTGCACATAGAACTCCTACTAGATTAGATGAATATGCAAAACATGCAGAAAAAATGGGATTTAAAATAATAATTGCAGGCGCTGGTGGGGCTGCACATCTTCCTGGAATGATTGCATCTCATACAATAATTCCAGTGATAGGAGTGCCGATTATGGTGTATAATGATAAACAAGCTAAAAAAACAGACAATTCAAAATTTTCGTCTTTTGGAGGATTAGATTCACTTCTTTCAATCTCAGAGATGCCATCTGGTTCCCCTGTTGTCGCAGTTGGAATAAACAAAGCAGGCAATGCTGCAATATATGCAATGAAAATTTTGGCAAATGAATTTCCAGAACTGAAAAAGAAATTAAAACAACATAAATCCGATCAGCATAACTCGGTACTAAAAGAATCAGATGAGTTAAAAAAACAAGGCCTTAGTAAATTTGTTAAAAAAAAATTCAAATAAGTTTATGTCATTAAACTAAATTGGATATTTTTCTTTTGCAGTGTCTCAATTAGTTTGTCTGCCTGCTCTTTTCCCTGTGTTTCTAAGCTAAGTGTAACTCCTGCAGAGCCTGCACTAATGTTTGAACTTAACCTATCATGTACAACTTCTACAATGTTTGCATTAGCTGCACTAATTTCATCCACTATCTCCTTAAATGCGCCAGGTCGATCAGGCAACAAAATAGATAATTTCAGTAAACGTCCCATTGTAGCCAAGCCTTTGTCTACTATCTGTCCTAAAAGATACATGTCTACATTTCCTCCTGTCAATATTGCAACAACTTTCTTTCCAGGCGAGGGTTTTGCTGAAAGCAAATAAGCCAGCCCAACAACACCTGCAGGCTCAACTACAAATTTCATTCTCTCCATGAGCAAAAACATTGCTTTGATAATCTCTGAATCATCTACCAGTACTATTTCATCAATCAATTCTTTGATTATTGAAAATGTTATCTGTCCTGGTATTTTTACAGATATTCCATCTGCAATTGTTCTTGCACCGCCGCTTGATGTTAAAGAACCGTTTTTAAGAGATTCATACATCGATGGAAACGATCTTGACTGAACACCAATTACTTTGATGTTTGGATTTTTCTCCTTTATTGCAATTAGTACTCCTGCAGCTAATCCACCACCTCCTATCGGAACATAAACTTCGTCTACATCAGGTAGATCTTCTAAAATCTCTAATCCTATTACGCCTTGTGCTGCTATGATTTGTGGATCATCAAATGCATGTATCATCGTTGCACCAGTTTTTTGTGCAATCTCTTTTGCTTTGGCAGATGACTCATCATAATTTATTCCCTCTAAAATTACATTTGCACCATAACCTTTAGTGGCATCCTCGTAAAGAGTCTGCACTTTGTATTTCATCATATGTTGGATTCATTGGAAATTCTGCTAGATAAGAGAGATATTTGACTTCTTCCATTACAAAATTGGTTTTTTAATCAACTTTTATGCGCAATTTTTGAGAAAACCGCAAATAAGTCAAAACAGACGTTAAAAGCACCACAACTGACTAGATTTTTCCAATCTAGATATTGGCTTGTCATCTGATTCATTTGTTTTTAAAATAACTTTCAATATTTTTAAAACATCATGTCATTAATAATTTAGAAAATTCATCTAAACGTTTAACAATGTTTTCTTTTACAGATTCTGAGATCTTTCGAGGATCAAAAAGACCCTCTTTTGTTTTGTTTCGGATAAATTCAATATCCAATGTACACAGACATCCCTCTTCTCCTGTTATCAATCTTGTATCATCAATTAGAACCGGACTAGTTTGATGTGTTTCCACTAACAGATCGTCTAATTCCTTGATCAGTTTTGTTTTTCTATTTGATAAATCTTGAAAATCAACTTCTATGTCTTTTTCAATTTCCTTGTATATTTTTTCTCTAAATTCATCGTTTTCGTAAAATATTTCAAATAATTTTTGATTATCAAAATCTTTGTACCCTTTATCTTTTAGTTTGTTTAATACAAATTGATCACTGTTATCGGACATTTGTTGTTCTTTGTTTTTTGTCAAATCAATTATTTCTGATAATTCTTTTTGCAATTCTATGACACGTTGATCTGGTTTGTAGTATAACAACACGTGATATTGTAACGACATGTGTCCTGAAATAAGATAGTTTGCTTCCCTGATCTCAAACTTGGTAAAAATTCTTCTAATGTCCTCATTATTTGAAATTGAAACTTCTTGAACTGACCAATCTTTCAAATTTTTAATTATTGTTTGATAAAAATTGCTTACAAGTGCAGGATCAAAAGTTTTTTGTTCCGTGATTGTTGCATCTCCTAACATCACTTTGATGTTTGTAGATTTAGTAAGATCAACTATTTTTGCGAGGAACGACTGCTGAATATACTCATTTTTCTTATTTAGAGATTGAATAAAATCATTTGATGATCTTGAACCTAATCGCACAAGAATTAACAAATTTTAACTGTCATTAAACCTTAAGATCTCGTATCTCTTAAATAGAAAAATTGGGTGGAGTATGCATGTCTGAAGGTAAAATTCTGTGCGATCTTTGTAATTCTATGCTTTTACAGTATTATCCTGAGGGTTATAAGGGGAAATGTCCTACCACGATACAGATCTTCCATTAGAATAAGATGATAAAAAATGTCC
>JACRND010000097.1:0-4764 GCA_016234975.1 Nitrosarchaeum sp.
GACATACCTTCCTTAATGATTGATTACGTAATAAAAAAGAACAAGTGAGAATTGGAAACAACATTTACAGTCACACCGAGATTTGCAGTGAAGATGCTTGAAAAAGCGCTTAGATTGTACACACCTTCACTCAATGAAAAAACAATGGCAGAGTTTCTTGCAGACAAATGTGATGATTTAGGATTTGAAGACATACACATTGATGAAGTAGGCAACATTATTGCAAAAAAAGGCACGGGTTCACCAAAAATATTACTTTGTGGGCACATGGATGTTGTCCCTGGAAAAGTCAAAGTTAGAAAAGAAGGAGATTCACTTTACGGTCGTGGCGCATCAGATGCAAAGGCCCCATTGATGGCAATGTTATTTGCTGCAGCTTCAATTCAGAACAACAATGGTACCATAATTTTTGTTGGCACAGTAGATGAGGAAGGAAATGCTACCGGAGTAAAAAATCTAGTCAAGAATCACATCGATGTAGATTATGCAGTGTTTGGGGAACCAAGCGGAATAAAACAAGTAACAATTGCCTACAAAGGAAGATTAGCAATTAATCTCAAAGTAAGTGTGGATGACAGTGCTCATGCAAGTGCGCCCTGGCTTTCAAAAAATGCTATTGAAGAAACAATGATCTTTTCAAAAGAACTCAAAGAAGGCTTAGAGTCAGGTCAAGAGAAAAAAAGTAAAGGAATGTTGTTAACTGCAACACTAACTGAGATTACCGGAGGAACAAGCCATAACGTCACACCGAAAGAATGCGTTTCAACTTTTGACATTAGAATTCCCGTAGATACAAATTGCAAAATAATAGAGCAGAAAATTTCAGTGCTAGTAAACGAAATAGCTCAAAGAAGAAAAGTTGAGGCATACTATTCAATCATAGATGAAACGGAGCCTTTTGAAGCACCGCATGATTCTGCCATAGTAAGGGCATTCACTTTAGGAATCATGGATGTAGAGCATACAAGGCCAACTTTGATTAGAAAAACTGGGACTGGAGACATGAATGTGATAGGAAATCAATGGAAGATTCCTGTAGTGACATACGGGCCAGGGGATCCGCATGAAGCTCACACAATAGATGAAAGAGTATCAATTGATGAATATCTAAGAGGAATTGAAATTTTAAAGAGAATGATACACCATTTAAAAAGACTACATGATAAAAATATGCAGTAATGCTTTGGTTTGTAGGATTAGGAATTTCAGGTTCAAAATCAATTCCTATTGAAGCTCTGGAAGTTTTATCAAAAGCAGATATTGTGTACCTTGAGCAATTCACCAGCCCGATTGGAAAATCAGACATGTTAAAAATCAAAAAGATGACCAGGGGAGAATTCAAGCAAGGCAAAAGATGGTTAGTTGAAGACGGAAATGAAATTTTAAAATACGCAAAAACAAAGAAGGTGGTCTTACTATCTTATGGAGACCCTTACATTGCCACTACACATATTGAATTAAGAACCAGAGCTATACAAGAAAAAATAAAGACCTATTCAATACATGCATCATCATCTCTGACTTCAATGATAGGAGAATGCGGTCTTCATTTTTACAAAGTTGGAAGAATTGCAACAATAATGAATGAGATGAAATCACTTACAACCCCATACTATGTAATTTACAAAAACATCATAGAAGGAAATCACACTGTATTATTATTAGAGTACAACCAAGACAAGAACTTTTTCATGGATCCAAAAGATGCACTGATTGGGTTATTAGAAACTGAAAAAGGACAGAAAAGAAACGTGATTGATTTGTCAACGCATGCAATAGTTGCATCAAGAATTGGATTCAAAGATCAATCAATAATATCAGGAAAAATTTCTAGTCTAAAAAAAATAGATTTTGGTAAACCTCCGCACACCATAATCATTACAGGAAGGCTTCATTTTACTGAGTCAGACGCATTAAAAATACTTGGAAGATGTCTAGATGAACCACAAGATAATTCAGAAAAAACAAAGAAGATTTCAATCCAAATGATGAAAAAATATGTTCCAATGGTAAGGGAGGCATTAGAAGAAATAACACCGTATTACAATGATCAAAAAGAATTCAAAGTGATTCTTGAAAATGCTGAATTGTATATTCAAGATGCAGAAAAATTTCTAGAAGATGGTCAGGATGAAGTTGCAATTTTGAGTATAGGTTATGCAGACGGTTTGGTAGACGCACTACGATTAGCAAAGGGTCTTGAGCCAAAAATGTAAGATAGTATCGATGAATTAAAGTGAGAGTAGTTTTAGAAAATAATATTGGAATTATTAGAAAAATCAATTTTAACTGAAATGTACCTAACTGGAATAACCGGTAAATCACCCATAGAGAGTCTTAAAACAAAAAAAGGATTCACAGAAAATATCATCAATTCAAAAATCGATGAATTTGTAAAAAATAAATTGATAAAAGAGGACAGAATCACATTAACTGACCTTGGCAGGTCTTCACTTCGAGTTATCTTAGCAGGAGGTGTTTTTGACATAATTCATCCAGGGCATATTCATACACTTAATGCAGCAAAAGCACTGGGAGATGTGTTGGTAGTAGTTGTAGCCACTGACAATACTGCAGTAAAAATGAAAAAAAGACGGCCATTGCACAGTAAAGAACAGAGACAAGAATTAGTCAATTCACTAGTAATGGTAGATCTTTGTCTCATAGGACAAGAAGACGATATTTTCAAGACAGTCAATCTTGTAAAACCACAGATAATTGCATTAGGATATGATCAAGTGCATCAAGAAAAATTCATCATAGATGGATGTAAAAAAATTCAACTTGATGCGAAGGTTGCAAGATTACAATCGCCAATTCCAGAAAGTTCTAGCTCTAAAATAGAAAAAGAGTATGGGGAGTCTATCCACGGCATTTAGAACTACAAAATATAAGAAAATTACGATGGAATTGGAATTGTTATTGTAACTTGAGACCCATCTTTTAGCTTTCCTGATTTTCTAATACATACATCAGAGATCAATTCAATTATAGAATTATCATGGTGAGTCCTCTCGAGAATTATCAATTCACAGTCAATTGATTGGTTGATTTTTGCATGAAAGCATTTCACCCATCCGTATGTTCTTTTTCCATCTGAAAAACTCTCAATTGTAATTCCACCTAGATTTTCAAATTGTTTTATTGCCTCTTGATGTATTTTTTTATCCAGTCGTACATTGAGGGTTCCAGGAAATGGAATGTATCCAATTTTGGATTTGAATTGTTTGGTGTATCCTTTCAGAGACATGTAATAAGCACCTTCACCCATACCTGAGATCAAAGTCCCTTTTAGTTCAACATTTGAAGAAGAGGAATCGAGACTTTTTTGAAGTGCAGTGGATAGTTTTACCATTTCAGAAAAACCCTTGGGAGTAATCTTTACAGAGATATTCCTGCCGCTAATTATTCTCTCAATGAATTGATTGTTTTCTAATTCAAGTAGATGTTTGGATGCAGCTTGTTGTGATTTTTTGATACTCTTACCTAAGGAATCAGTAGTTACTGTGACAAAATTATGCTTTGCTCCTTTAGAAAGAAGATGAGCGAGAGTTAGGAGGTGCTGAATTTTTAGTTCAGTCATCAAGAACCCTATGCTACGCCTAGGTCACCGAATGTTTTTAGATTTAGTCCCTCAGAGTTTGTTAACTTTGCAACTCTATGTCCAACAACACATTCAATTCCAGCGTTTTTGGCACCTTCTAAAAGTCTCTGAGTGATAATACCATCCAATAAAAGATATTTGATTCCAGATTGTGTTGAGAGTTTGCTAACTACTTCACTTATTGGAACCTTGAAAATTTCTTTTTCATTTTCATCTAATGCTACAGCTTCAAGTGTTTCATTTAGATTTGGAAAAATTCTAGATGCTATATCAGCAAGGGGTTTATCATCTGAACTTTTGAGTGATGCTACAGGTTTTCCACTTTTAATTTCATCAGCTATTGGTCTTAGAATTTCATCAATTCTTTGCGGAGTCAACTCTTCGACTTCTACTCCCGTGTCTGC
Source organism: Nitrosarchaeum sp. (assembly GCA_016234975.1). Taxonomy (GTDB): domain Archaea; phylum Thermoproteota; class Nitrososphaeria; order Nitrososphaerales; family Nitrosopumilaceae; genus Nitrosarchaeum. The sequence goes on from JACRND010000097.1 coordinate 4,009, forward strand.
TCTTAATTCATAATCAAGGTTTACAACAGATTTGAGTTCTTTTAGAATGAATCCTCCAGCTCGGTCACCATCAATAAATGCAACTACTGTATTTTTTGAAGCACATAGTTCTTTGATTGATTCATCAATTTTTGCACCTTCAATTGCAATTGCATTATCATAACCAGCTCTGAGAAGATTAATGACATCGGCTCTTCCCTCAACTAAGATTATCCATGGTGAATCAAATACGCCGGAACTACATGTGAGTTTAGATGGACCGTATGTGGATAGCCTTTTAGAATCACCTTCGTGAACATCTTTTAACATACTTTCTCCTTCGCTGACTGTTTTGGTAGCCCAGCGTTGTTTGATTTCTTTAGCACGTCTTACAATGTCATCTTTTTTTGCGGCTCGTACATCATCAATTGCTTCTAATTTGAAAATACAGTCAAATGGACCAACTTTATCAATACTCTCTATTCCAGCTGCAATTAATGCACAAGTATCAATATCAGTACTCATTGGAATAAGAGCGTCACCGTTTGTTGTGTTTGAAGTAGATTTTGTATTTACTTCTATACGACCTACTTTAGAAACTCGTTGCAGTTCGTTCAGATTCATCTCTGGGCCTAACAATCCTTCGGTTTGACCGAAGATAGCCCCGATTATATCTGCTCGTTCAACAAGTCCGTCAACTTCAAAGGAAAGTTTAACATGATATTTGACAATTCCTGATTTATTGGACATACTTTCTTCTTCTCCTTAATTATCATA
>JACRND010000097.1:4772-16470 GCA_016234975.1 Nitrosarchaeum sp.
TATATGAGGGTATCGCAAGAATTTTCAATAAAGTAGAGAAATTTCACAAAAATGGGGGTTAGATGACAGTTTACACTAGATGATCTAAAAATGAAAAATAATGTTGTTTATTCAGTGCTAAATGAATGACCGCATGAACATGATTTTGTAACATTTGGATTGTTGATTTTAAATCCAGAGCCCATTAGGCTTTCAATATAGTCAACGTTTGCACCTTTTAGATGATCAACGCTGTAGCTGTCTACAAGTAGCTTGATACCAGTTTCTTCCATGACCAAGTCATCTTCTTCTGGTGTTTTTTCAAAGCCCATTCCATAAGATAATCCAGAACAACCGCCACCTTGAACATAAACTCTAAGGTATTGAGGATTGTCGGCTTCTTCTTTCATGAACTCTTTTATCTTTTCAGCTGCTTTTGGTGTAACAGTGATCATTTTCTGTGTTTGTTCAGATGCCATAATAATACAAATGGCGTTTCAAATTATAATAAGCTTTTCACACTGAACCTACTAGTAATTCAAGAAAATAAGAAAGTTAGGGATAGCTTATTTTTTCGATTTATTTACAAAAGCTGTCATTCGCTCTTCTCTATCAGAATGAGTAAAACAGTTTCTCCAGGCAAGAAGTTCAACTCCTAGTCCAGTGTCAAGATCTGCATTTCTTCCTTTGTTAATTGCAACTTTTGACATTTGAACACCCATTGTAGAGTTTGCAGCAATTTGCTGTGCCATTTTCAAAGCTTCTTCTTGTAGTGACGCAAGCGGAACCACTTGATTCACTAGACCAATCTCCTTTGCTTCGTCTGCTTTGATCATTTTACCAGTATAGACAAGTTCTTTTGCTTTTGCTATTCCCACAATTCTCATCAACCTTTGTGTTCCACCCCAACCAGGAGGAATTCCTATTGTAACTTCTGGTTGACCTAGTCTTGCAGTGTCTGCTGCAATTCTAATGTCACAAGACATTGCGAGTTCACAACCTCCACCAAGTGCAAATCCGTTAATGGCTGCAATTGTTGGTTGCTTTACAAGCTCAACTGTTGAAGTAACAAGTTGTCCTGTCTTTGCATATGCAACTGATTCGTCAGGAGATATTTTAGACATGTATTCAATATCTGCACCAGCAGAAAATGCCTTTTCTCCTTCACCAGTCAAGATGATTACTTTAACACTATTATCTTTGTCTAGGGCTTCAAAAGTTTTGATGAGTTCTTTTGCAACATCACTATTCATGGCATTGAGTTTATCAGGTCTGTTAATTTTCACAGTACATATGCCATCAGAAGTTGATGTAGTAACTAGAGACATAATATTTTCCCAAGTTGTGCCGGACTTAAATGTTATCTATTTTCCGAGTACTTTGCCCCATTGAGCTAATGCAGATGCAGCTGCAACCCAAGTTCGAAGGTCACTGTAAACTGGAACATTATTTGCCTCAATCAATTTTGTCATTTTTTCAGTATATGGACCGCCATTGCCTCCAGCAAGAATTGGTTTCTGTTTTTTATTTGATAATTCAGCTAGATGTTCAACTATTGTCTCTTCAAGTGGATCATCTTGGAAAACAAACCAGGGCATGGCAATGTCGATATTCTTTTCATCAAGAAATTGCTGGATGACAAATTTATAATCATCTGCATTTGCACCGCCACCTACATCTGCGGGATTACCATTATGAATTGGAACAGTTGGTGGGAAACGTTCCTTCATTTTTTTGAGAAGTTCTGGGGACAACTTTCCAATAGTAAGACCATATCTTTCTAATTGATCAATTCCACCAATCATTGGACCAGCACCATTACTTGTCATAGCAACATGATTTCCCTTTGCAGGAGGTTGCCATGTTAGTGCCTTTAAGACTCCAACTAGTTCTTGATAACTATCAACTGAGATAATTCCTGCTTGTTTGAATGCCCCCATGATGATTGCATTTGAGCCACCAAGAGAACCTGTATGTGATGCAGCTTGTTTTGCCCCTGCTTCAGTTCTTCCACTCTTCCAAATTACGATTGGTTTCTTTTGCTCTTTCATTACACGTTTGGCAGTATTGATGAATTTTCTACCATCACCAAATCCTTCAACGTATAATCCAATTACTTTAGTTTGAGGATCATTTGCAGCATACCATATCATATCTGCTTCATCTACATCAGAACGATTACCAAAACTAATCATCTTGGATAAACCAAACACATCGGCACTTTCTAACATACTAATCCCCATGGTTCCACTTTGTGAGAAAAATGCAACGTTTCCTAATTTTGAACGGACCATTCTTTCTTGTCCTTGAAATGCGCAATCAAGACGATTTGCAGCATTGAACATTCCAATACAGTTAGGACCAATTACACGGATTTTGTGTTTTAGAGATAATTCTTTTACTTCAGCCTCCATTGTAGCTCTGTCGCCACCAAGCTCTTTTCCTCCACCTGAAACAATTACAACATTGTGAATTCCTTTGGTTGCACAAGTTTTCATGATTGGTCCACACTCTGCAAGATCAATACAGACAACAACCAAGTCAACCTTTTCGTTAATTGCATCTAATGATGAATAACATTTGATGCCAAGAATTGATTCTTGTTTAGGATTAATTGGATATACTTTGCCTTTGTAATCTTGTTTTCCAAGTGCGACTAATACAGAATTACCAATCTTTCCAGGTGTTGCAGATGCACCTACTAGTGCAACAGATTCTGGAGTAAAGAAGGTCTCCATTGATTCAATGTTTGGTTTAGCTTTTGAGATAGAATTCTTTTTGATTTGGTCATTTAGTATAATTTTTGCATCAACTACAAAGTGGGATTTTGGATAAACAACTACTGGGTTAAAGTCAATGCTGTTGATGTAATCTGCATTTTCCACGCCTAGTTTTCCAATTTTTACAAGCATCTCGGCAACCATGTTTGTATCAATTGGTTCACTTCCTCTGAATCCTTTGAGAAGTGCTGAGCCTTTTAGTTCATTAAGCATAGATTTTGCATCTGAGGTTGTAATAGGTAGCATCCTGAATGCAACATCTTTCATAACTTCAGTCATAATTCCACCTAGTCCAACCATAATCACTGGACCAAACTGTGGATCGTTTTGAATACCAACAATTAGTTCAATACCTTTTGGAACCATCTTTTCAAGAAGAATTCCTTTTACTTCAACTCCTTTCTTTTTAGAAAGTCTGCCATACATGTCTTTGAATGTCTTTTTGACATCATTGACATTATCTAGTCCAACTTTAACACCACCAACATCAGTTTTGTGTAAAATTTGTGGCGATACAACTTTCATTACGAGTGGAAATCCAATCTTTTTTGCTTGTTTGACTGCTTCTTCAGCAGAAGTAACGAGTGCGAAAGGTGGAACTTTAACACCATAAGTTTTGAGAATAGATTTTGATAATTCTTCGGTGATAACTTTATGATCGGTTTGAATTGTTTCCTCAAAAACTTTTTTCACAGAGATCATGGTTCGATCGATGAATTAAAAACTCTGTATATTAAACTTTGGTCAAAGATGAAATGAAGATTTGAAATTATTGTAAAAAGTATTCATATTGTTTTTGACAATTGAAATATTTTCATTAATATCAGAACGAATTTTTTGAGGATCGATGTATGGTATTTGTTGTAGTTTTTCCTTAGTCTTATCAAGCCAGAGATTAATCATTTCCACGTTTACTTCTAGGTGAAATTGCAATCCTACTGCACTACCAATTTGAAATGCTTGGTTTGAATAATTTTTGGAATGGGCCAATCTAATTGCTTTTTGAGGCAAATCAAAAGTATCACCATGCCAATGAAATACAGTGAAAGGGTTTGAAAATCCAGAAAATAGTTTGGAGTTATTATCAATTATCAAATCATGGTAAAATCCGATTTCTTTTTTTGGTCCAGGGTACACTTTACCCCCAAAAGTTTTTGCAATTAATTGCGAGCCTAAACAAATTCCAAGTAGAGGGATGTTATCATCCACAGTCTTTCTAATCAGTTTTTGTTCTGCTTGCAAATAAAGCAAATCATCGTTAGCGCTTTCAGGGGCACCTAAAATCACCACAAGAGAATAGTTTTTTTCAGGAAGTTTCTCATGTTTTGCATTAACTGAATGAATCACAAATCCATCATTGTTTAGAAGTTCGCCTAGATATCCAGATCCTTCTATTCGAGTATTTTGTACAACTAAAACTTCAGACACGCATAATTTTTAGCAAAAGCGATTAATATGTTAAAGCAAGATACAAAATTGTGCTTGTAACAGAGCAAGAGATTCACGAGATAAGAAATTTTGTATTTCAACTAAATTTAATGAAAGACAGTGTTGTTGTAGTAGAAGGAAAAAGAGATGCATCTGCATTAAAGAAGCTAGGATTTTCAGGTCAAATAATTGAATTTCACAAGTTTGGTGGAATTGTAAATTTTGCAGATTCTGTTGCAAGGTATGAAAAATTAATTATTCTTTTTGACAGAGATAGGAAAGGCAGATACCTTACAGGAAAGACAATTCAACTATTACAGCGTAGAACAAAAATTGATCTTTCTTTTAAAAGAAAACTTACAGTGATAACCAAAGGAAAGATAAGGTTTGTTGAACAACTAGTTTGTTATGAATCGTATCTAGTCTAAGTTTATGGCCAGATGCCTTTTTGGTTAAAGGCCTCTACAACTCGACCTACTGCCAAAGCCATAGTAGCTCGTCTCATGTCAATTTTATGTTTATTGGCTAATGCATATGCATCTTTGAAACCTTTTGTAATGTTACTTTCCATTTTGTTTGCAACTTCATCAAAAGTCCAATAGTAACCCATGTTGTTTTGCACCCACTCTAAATAAGAGATACAGACACCTCCAGAGTTTGCCAAAATATCTGGAATTACTAGAATTTTCTTTTGGTAAATTATAGGATCTGCTTCAGGTAATGTTGGACCGTTTGCAGCTTCAGCAATGATTCTACATTTGAGATTCTTTGCAATCTTTGCATCAATTTGATTCTCCAATGCCCCCGGAACCAAAACGTCACATTTTGTTGTCAGTAATTCCTCGGTAGAAATTTTCTTACTTCCAGGGAATCCAACAACGGATCCTGTCTTTTCTTTAAATTCAATTAACTTACTAACTTTAGCTCCGTTTGGAATTGATATAGAGCCTTTAGAATCACTTACAGCAATAACTTTAGAGCCCATTTTTTCTAAATATTCACCAGCAAATGTAGAGGCGTTTCCAAATCCTTGCAAAACAACTTTGGCACCTTTCAAATTAAGTTTCAAAGCTTTTGCAGCTTCTCTTACACAATATGCTACACCTAATCCAGTAGCAACATTTCTTGCAAGAGAACCACCCATTGAAATTGGTTTTCCAGTAATCACACCAGGTGAGTAAACATTTCCATTTAGTTTGCTAAATGTGTCCATGATTTGAGTCATTTCTCTGCCAGTGGTGTAAACATCTGGTGCAGGTATATCTTTGCCAGGCCCAATAATTTCAAATATTTTATATGCAAATCCTCTGGTGAGTCTTTCTAATTCACCATCACTTAGTTTTTCTGTCTTTGGATTGACATAGATTCCTCCTTTACCGCCTCCCAATGGAATATCAACAATTGCACATTTCCATGTCATCCAAGATGACAGTGCCATGACTTCACGTTCCATGTATTCAACTCCACCTTCAGGGTTAAAGTATCGGATTCCACCTTTGTATGGACCTCGATCATTATTGTGTTGACTTCTAAAACCTGTAAACATTCTAATTTGTCCATTGTCCATTTTTACTGGAATTTTTACTCTCAAAACTTTGTTTGGTGTTGCTAGATATTCCCGTAGACCTTTGTCCTTAATTCCAAGAACATCACATGCGTCATTGACTTGTTTTGTTGCGTTTGCAAAAGGGTCCAGCTTTACCAAGATGATCGATTTTGGAATATCATATTATATTAAGTTTAGTTCAAAATATTAGATCGCAGATCAAGTAATTACGAATTGATTAGAGATAGACCTTTTTTTGATTCATCTTTTGATCCAACTTGTCAATTGCCATATCAAGTGCACCAATGTTAACTTCTAAAAATGCAGATATGTAAAATATTGCACCATATTTTCCACCAATTTTGAGGATCATGTTGTTTTTCTCCAATACTTTCATGTGGTGTTGAATGGCCTTGTAATCTAATTGAAGTTCCTGCGCTAATTGGTGCGTGTTGTATGATCGTTTAAGCAAGAGCATAATTATTCGCAGTCTTGTAAAACCGCCTCTTGTGCTGGTAAACAAATAGAACAGTAATTTACTAGCCTGTTTGTCAGGTTTTCTTTGTTCTGATTTAGATCTTAAGATTTCCTTGAATTCTAGAAGTTGGGCTCGAGTCATTTATTTTTCTTGTACATTATGAGAAAAATTTGCTTAAAACACTATTTCCAGATCTCGTCCACATCTGTTACATATCAATGAAGGACAATTACCCTTAAATTGACTGAACAAGAACTTGTCATATTATGATGGCATCACGCGGTTACGATATGACCCCTACAATGTATTCGCCTGATGGTAGAATTTACCAAGTAGAATATGCCATTGAGACAGTAAAAAGAGGGACATTAGCAATAGGAGTTCGCAGTAAAGAAGGAGTCATCATGGCAGTAGAAGAAAAACCACGTGCACTACAAACTTCTTCAGGTAGATAATGCTAGATTTTTTTCGCAGGGAAATAAAATGACTTATGATGAATCAGTAGAGGTTGCAACCGTTGCCAAGCATTTAGCGGATCAATCTCACCAATTTACACAATATTCAGGAGTACGTCCTAATGGAGTTGCTTTGATAATTGCAGGGGTTGATCAAAAGGGAGAATCAATCTACGTTACAGATCCTAGTGGAACTTATGTCCAGTACGCGGCAATTGCAATAGGTGCAGGTTCTGATGAGGTAAATGCATTTTTGGAAAAACATTACAATTCCAATATGAGTTTGGGTGATGCAGCAGCACTTGCTATTGCAGCAATTAATCTAAAAGCAGAACCAAAGGAAGGATTGAATCACATTAAAATGGCCAAAGTCACATCAGAGAAAAAAATATTCGAAAGAGTATCAGAATCAGATTTACAAAATTATTCTAAAAATGCATCTAAATTTACAACATCTTAAGTTGAAATTTAGATTTGAAAACTATTCAAACTAGTCCATAAAGACGGTAAATATGGGATTAGGAAGTTACTGGGGAGAAGTCATAGAAGTACTTCGTGAAATCATACCAGTTTATGACAAAGTAAATTCATACATCTCACTGGGCAAGGATGTAGAGCATAGGAATAGAGGAATATCAGGCAGAGTGTTTCCAGGGAATAAGATTCTTGATGCAGGATCCGGTTTTGGAAACATGTCTAAAACTGCCTTAAAGTTATGTGATTGAAAAATTTCAATCACACTTTATGATCCTCTTGTACCAATGTTAAAAAACACAAGCACTCATTTTGAAAAAACACCAGATTTGATAAATGGTGTTTTTGAGCACATTCCATTTAAGGATGAAGAATTTGATGCTGTTTTATGCGGATATTCACTTAGAGATGCAATTAATTTGAGAATTGCAATTTCAGAGATTCACAGAGTATTAAAAAAAAATGGAAGGTTTGTGATTGTGGATTTAGGAAAACCAGACGAGGCAATAATCAGATTAGGAGTGTCATTTTATCTCAGGTTTATTCTTCCAATACTGGCATTAGTTGCAGGCGGAAGACTAGGTTTGAAATTCGGTACTCTTTATGGTACATACAAAAGATGGCCACAAAACAAAAAGTTGGAAAAATTATTACTAGAAAAATTTTCAAAGGTAGAATTTGAGAAAGATCTTATGGGCGGAGCAATAATGGTTGCCGCGTACAAATGAACAAAGTACTGGCACTTGTAAATATCATCGGTTTAATCATAGGTATTTCTTATGGACTACACGGTCCAATACTACCAATATTTGCAAAAAATATAATCGGAGCATCATATTCTGAGCTGGGTTTTATCGGACTAGCAAATTTTATTCCCTACATGTTCATTCCAATATTTGTAGGAATTCTTCTTGACAAATTCAATAACGGATACCTTTTAGCAATAGGTGCAGCAATCAATTCAGTATCAATTTATCTTCTTTCAGTAGCACAATCAGTCCCAGAGATAATGGGTTTTAGAATAATGACTGGAATAGCTCATGCGTTTTTCTGGCCACCGTGTCAGGCCATTATTTCCAATCAAAGCAACGAACATACCAGAGTCAGAAACATCTCGTGGTTCACAATGTTTTTTGTGATGGGATTTATGATTGGTCCACTACTAGGAACAGTATTTCTGGAAGGCCTAGATATTACTTATAGAATTCTATTTCAAATAACTGGATTTATTTTGGCCAGCGCCATAATTTTTTCTCTTTTGATTTCCAGAAGGAACATAACAAATCATCATGAACGATTCTCACTTTCATCAATCAAAGAGATGAAAAAATTTCCAGAGGTGATAATATTACTAATTTTCTGCACCTCATCTTTTGGGATAATCATATCGATTTATCCTGCGTTTTTAAACGACAACGGAATGTCAGATAGAGATATTTTGTTACTGTACTTCGCTTTTGGAATTTCAAGAGTAATATCACTTGCATTGGCAGGCAGATTCTCAAGAAAGACAAGCCAGACATTAATTGCAGCTACCGCATCCATTTCAATTGGACTAGCAATTTCTGCTGCTTCTAGTTCAATCATCACGTTTGCAATAGCAATGGTGTTTATGGGATTCGGATTCAGCATATTTTTCCCCTTAACTCTTGAAATAATTTTGAGTAGAACAAGCAAAGGAATATCAGGAAAAATAATAGGAGCTTATGAGACTGTTTTTGGTATTGGTTGGGCAATAGGACCAACTCTCGGTGGACCTATAGCACAATCGTTTGGCAGTCAATCACCATATCTTGTATTTTTCATCATAGGAATAGCAGTTACAGCTTTGGCAGTCAAATGCAGAAAAAAATTAGAACCAAAGAGAATGCAAAATGTTTAGATTTTGAACATTTAATGGAAAAACATCTTAAACAAAAATACGTCTATTAAAAATCAGATAGAAGTAGTTCCACGTTTTTTTGTACAAATATCAAGAGCGTCTTCTACAGAAGTAACAAAGACTTTTCCATCGCCTTTTGTTCCTGTGCATGCAACGTTTGCAACGGCATTTAAAACATCATCCAATTTAGGATCTTCAACAACGCAAATGATCATATCTTTAGAGAAATATTGTCCAACTAATGGCGGATTCGCCGAGCCCTGGCCTTGAACATGACAGATAGTCACTCCCCCTACACCTATTTTTTTAATTGCGCTCACAGTTTTATCTTTGAATTCAGGTCTAACAATTACTTCAATTTTTTTCATACATATGATTTGAATAAATATTCATTAAAACCATATGGATATTCTCGAAGTTGATTTTCAGAAACATATGTGTGAGAGAAATGTGTGTGAAATTCTAAAATCATTACGTTTAATTTCAAATAAATGGATTATACTCTATGTTTGATTATTCATTGAACATACTAGGCAGTGAATGGATAATCATAGTTTTTGTTGCACTGGTATTGATTTTAGGAACTAATCAGCTCCCCAGTGCTGCAAGGAAATTAGGAATAGCAGTAAATGAATTCAATAAAGCAAAAAATGAGGTTCAGAATCAGATGAAAGGCATCTCAAATACCACTCTCGATATATCCGGACCTTTAGAAACTGAGAGACAAAAACTGGAGATGATTGCAAAATCGCTAGGAGTGGATACTACAGGAAAACATGATGAAGAACTTCGGAAAATAATTGCTGGAAAGATGGGACAAAAAAATACAGATCAGTCAGAAGATAACGTATAGAGATTATTCGGATTTTTTTATTCTGTAGAGATTTTCATCTAGTCTTTTTTTTGCAAATTGGTAATAATCAGGTACGATTTCAAATCCTAGATATTTTCTATTCATAGACTTGCTCACTATTGCTACTTGTCCAGATCCTAGAAAAGGATCCAAAACAATGTCCTGTTTTTCGCTAGAATAGTGTAATAACTTTTCAATTAATTCGGCAGGGAGTTTTGTGGGAGTTTTTTCATCACCAGTCCAATATTCACGTTTGATTTCCCAGACATCCTCTTTATCTTTATAATGTAAGCTACGTCCTTCATTTGTTTTAGAGTTTTTTTCAAATCTGGAAAATGGGAAAAATTTCCTTTGCTTGTCATTTTTACAAACATAAAGACAGTGGTAGTGTGAAGTAACAAATTTCCTTTTTGTTACAACACCGAATTGGTATTTCCATATTATGTGATTTACGGTAGTAAATCCAACATCATCTAATGCTTTTAGAATATCTTTGAGATTATTCCAGCCTGAAAAAACATACATGCTTCCAGAGTCTTTAAGGATACGAAATGCTTCTTTCATCCAATCAAGTGTAAAATCATAGTAATCTGCAACTTTGATTTCATTGTAACCTTGCATTACTCTAGAAGAAATTCGATTATAATTTGCCTTTGTAGCCTTGAAATTAATAGCAAATGGGGGGTCAGTAATAATCAGATCAATTTTATTTTTTGGGATTAACCTCATACCCTCAATGCAGTTCATGTTATAGATTTTGTTAATTTCGATTTTTTTCATTTTTAAAATCAGGACTGTTTCCTCGTTTAATAATGTCGTGAAACAGTGTTTTTTAATAACAATCAACCAATAAATCTAGAATATGTTCAATCAAGTAGATCTTAATTGAAATTTTCATGTCCAAAATGTAAATCGAAATTAGAAATACAAAAGACATTCAACAAAAAGACACACATATCTTGTAATAATTGTGGCATTGAGGATCTACTTGAATTTTCAAAAAATATCGATGAGGTGTTTTTAGAATTTCTTTCAAGATTTGATGAGGGGCTTGTTACAAAAAAAGGAATTTCTGAAGGTCTAAAAGATGAAGGAATCGTCAGAGACGAAAAAGAGATCAAAGACATGATTGGAAAAAACAATCCAGATAAAATCACAGAATCAATCCTTTTCTCAAAAAAAGACTATATTTCACAATACAAGGTTCTGAAAAATCCCGAGCATAAAATAGGCAGTAATGTCGAAGATTTTGGACTAGATGAGTCAATAAGCAATCACTTGAAAGACATTGGAATTGAGCAGTTTTACAAATTTCAGGAAGAAGCAATTGAAGAGGTGTCATTTGGAGAAAACGTGGTAATTGAAGCACCTACAGCATCTGGCAAGACAGAAGCGTTTTTGATTCCAGTGATTCAAAAGATCAAAAAAGAATCAAGTGACGCCAAAGGTGTCTTTGCAGTGTTTGTTTATCCAACCAAAGCTCTCTCACGAGACCAACACCCAAAAATCCTAAAGTTTGCAGAAAAAATTGGGATAGACGTACAAGTCTTTGACGGAGATACAAATCAGGTAGAGCGAAGAGAGATTTTAGAGAATCCCCCACACATACTAATTACAAACTTTGATGTTTTACATTATCACCTTTGGCACCAAACAAAATTTTCATCATTGCTTTCAACGGTGAAAATTTTGGTAGTAGATGAGGCACATGTGTATTCAGGAATTTTTGGGTCTAATGTTCATTACATAATAAAAAGATTGAAGCGAATTTGCAGTAACAAAATACAATTTGTTGCAGCATCAGCAACTCTAGAAGATGCCAA
>JACRND010000111.1 GCA_016234975.1 Nitrosarchaeum sp.
GATTTCCTTAACTGACATTTTTTCGGCCAGATCGGAAGAATATGGTTTTGCCGAATCTGCCTTTTTGATGTTTGGATACCATTTTCTTATGTCTTCTTCTTTTCTATCTGCATTAAATATGACATAATTATCATTAAATTCCCAAGTATATCGCATTTCGTCCTCGCTGATCAATGCCTCATGCATTTTTTCTCCAGGTCTTGGAGAGATTATCTCCTCATCTGCTGCTCCAAGTAATTCTATAAGTGCGAGCTTGAGATCTGTTATGGAATATGCTTTTAGAAGCTTTGGCACGAATATTTCTCCACCTTTTGAGATCTGCGTAGCATTAACTACAAAATCAAGGGCTTCCTCCATAGTGAGACTGTACCTAGTCATGCTGGGATCAGTAATTGTAATTTTTTTCTTTGATTTTATTTGTTGAATGAATTTCGGAACCACCGAGCCGCTACTTCCTAACACATTACCATAACGAAGAGCAACGAATTTTGTCCTATACTTTTCTTTGTTTATGTAATTCATGGCAGTCACAAACAATTTTTCCATAAGTAATTTTGTTGCACCGTATGTGTTCAATGGTGAAACCGCTTTATCCGTGCCTATGCAGATAGCAGCTTCCACATTTTCATGCAAACAAGCATCAATTACATTTTGAGAACCAACAACATTGGTCTTGATTGCTTCAAATGGATTGTATTCAATTACTGGCACGTGTTTCAATGCAGCAGCATGGAAAACTATGTCTATGTCTTCTAGTGCTTTTATCAGTCTTGGTAAATCTCTAACATCACCAATTAAAAATCTAAGTCTATCGTCTGCCAACTCAGATTCCATTTGTACTTGTTTGTTTTCATTTCTGCTGAAAATTCTAATTGTTTCTACATTGGATTGCAATAAGCGCCTCGTAAGGGCTTGACCTAATGATCCAGTGCCACCGGTAATGAGAATCTTTTTACCTTCAAACATACTTATAGGCACTAAACTTTACCTTGTATAAAACCTGTCTTTTTGGATAATTTAATTAAAGAATATTTTTACTTAAAAAATAATTGAATAATTCTACTTTGAAAATTCTTGTTCCATATCCTAGTGCTCATGATAAAAAATCAGTAATCACATTGCTATTTGATAATCTTATACCGCTACTGAAAGAAAAAATTGATATCAAAATACTTAGACTTGTTTACCAATCAACATCAATTGATACTTCATCTTATGAAAATGATCCAGTTAATCAAGTATTGGACATACACGACTACAAAAACGCAGTTGAGTTAGTAAAAAAAGAAAAACCGGACATAATTTACGCAAATCCTTATCCTGGATTCATAGATTTTGCTTTTTCCACTGCAGGAAAATCTCTCAACATTCCTGTAATTAATTTAATATTTCAAGAGCCAGGAGATCTGCCCAAATTTGCACTATACAAATCATATATGACAAAATTTTTTCAAAATTCCATTCCATCAGAAGGTGACTCAAGTAAAAAGACCGCTATGGGACGAGGTAAATTTATCACATACAAATTTCTTTTTATGCTAAAAACCTTGGCAGCGACAAAAATGAATCCATTAAAAATTGCTTATATTCTAATCCTATTCTTGAAATTCTATCTTTTTCCACCGCTCATGGATCGGAGACTTGCAATATCTATTCATTTTTTACAAAATGAAGTTATGAAAGAGAAATTAATTTCACTTGGATTTGATCAAAAAAGTCTAATTGTCACTGGGAATCCGTTATATGATAAATTTTTCCAAAAAACATTAACGAAAGAACCTTCAAAAAATAGACTAGTTCGTATATTATTTGCCCCAGATACATTGTATGAATTTGGAGAATGGACAAAAGAACAAAGAAATTCAGCAATTGAAAATATTGTAAAAAAAATTAATAAAGAAAAAAATGAATTCGATCTAACTGTTAAAATCCATCCTTCTGCTACGATATTGTCTGACTATCAAGCAATAATTCATCAAATTGACCCGAAAATACCCGTCTATCAGGAAGGGGGGGTGCAAGATTTTCTGGATAAGATCGACGTATTAATCTCGTTTACATCCTCATCATCTAGTGTTGTTTACTCAATGCTGGCAGTGGTTCCAATCATAATTTGCAATTTTGTAGATTTGGGAAAAAGAGAAAAATTTCTAGAAAAAGGATTGGCATATGAATGCAGAACACCTGACGAATTGGTTCCTCTAATAAAAAAAGCAATCAACGAAAATCCAACAACAAAGGAAAAACGTGATCAATATGTTAAAGAATTTCTGTATCGTGATGATGGAAAAGCCGCACAACGATGACAAGAGATTCACAGATGATAAAATCGTCTTCATGATCTATGTCCATGCTCCTTATTTTGGGCATTTCATAAATCAGAGTTTTGGATTCGTCTATTACCTTTCGTTTTTCTTCTAAAAACCTCCTTCTGATGACATATACTCCACCATTTGCAATCCATCGTTGCTGGAGATTTTGTCGCACACTTATGTCTCCTGCCAAATCTCTGCAACTGCCTATGTTGTCAATTGTTCTAGCAATCATCCATTCAGGCTGTTCAGATACCTGTTTTACTGATATGCATGTGTTTATGTCTGGATGATCTTTCAGCAAGCTAATGCATTTTTCAATATCTGTAGAAGATACGAATGGGGTTGTTGGCTGTATTAAGATCAGAAACGAATCTTGCTCAAATAGATGAGCAAATTCTTCCAAAACTGCCAATAAAACCAGTTCTGACGGAACATCTTCTGATAACTCCTTTGATCTTTTGTGCCATAAAACATCTTTATTGATTTTTTTTGCTACTTTGAAATACTCTTCAGAGTCTGTAGACAAGATGATTTTGTCTACTGATTTTGCATTTCCAGCAGCACTGGTAACCCATCCAAGAAGTGGAACCTTGCCAAGCTTGCGTATGTTTTTGTTTGGTACGCCTTTTGATCCAGACCTAGCAGTAATGATTACGATATTTTTCATTTTTGAAAACTTTTTACAGTCTCTTTTAAAATATCAAGTTCATCAGCAATCTCACTATCATTTCGAAATTTATGGATGTCCATCCATAATGATTTTTTAATTGTTTTTTCTACATTTTTACAACCATTTTTAGGCTTGAATTTTTTATATGTTGGCACATCATACAACGGCATTGAATATCCAACAGAAATCAGTTTCCCAGACTTCATGTTTATCCCCCTAATGTCAGATTTTTCATCATTGATCAGAAACCGA
>JACRND010000112.1 GCA_016234975.1 Nitrosarchaeum sp.
AAATCTCTGAGCTTAATTCCGGCCATACTTCTAATGAATGGGGAACGGCACAAAAGGCAAAACCAAAACAAAACGTGATTATTGCATACGATATTTCATGGAATAGACAATAATTCTAAAATAGAATTCACTCATAATTTTCTAAATTTGGCTTCCTAAACGTTTAATTCAACATATAATTCAAAAGTGATCATGGGATTATTGAATACTCTGCGCAAATTCTGCATAATGAAAAGCGTTAGAGAAAAGGCAAAAACCGAAGACGTAAAAAAAGAGAAGAAAGACTAGATTCTACTCTCAAATTTATATCGAAAAAGTCAGGTATTGTAGATGCAAACTACATTCAACTTTCATTTCCTAAATCTTTAAGTTTGCACAATATGGCATTCAAACATGAAAAATTCCACCAAGGGTGTTATTGCCATTATTGTTGGTCTTGTGGCATTTTATGGGATAATGATGGCATTATTTAGCACGCCATTTTGGGGATTCTAAAACCTTAAGTTAAAATCAATTGTATGCTTTCTCATGAAGCATACTGAGGACTGTGCACATAGAATTACCAATAATCTAAAACATGTAAACTGTTTTTGTGTATGTCACAAAATTATCGTAAACAAGTAGATTTTTGCAAATTGAGATTTGCTTTTATTTTGTTTAAGTATGATTATGGATAATGCAAAAGTTGCATTAATTGGCGGATTTTGTATTGTTGTGGCATTATCTGTGATTCTTGTTTTTTATTAGATATTTGCTAAAATACTAGTGTTTTAAAACCCTAATTTGTTGGGAGAAAAAGAGGCATTAGCATTTCTAAAGAAAAGCAACAAATCCATTCTTGATGCTTGGGAATCTTACAAGTTGCAAATTGGTAATTCTCAGAACAAGCAGCTAAACGATGTATTCAAGCAGATGTTCAAAGCATGGACGCTATCAAACCAAAAAGCAATAGACCTTCTTGAAAACAAGCCTGCAAAAACTGTAAAGAAAATACCAATAACAAAAGAGAAAAAATCTGTAAAAAATAATAAAAATAATTAAATTTCCAATTACTCGTTTAGCAATTTCTGAATCATTGCCTCAACATTGCCTGATTGTCCAAAAGATACATCTCTTAGAATTCCTTTTCTATCCACTAGTATCATGGATGGCGTTCCTTGTAGTGCAAATTTTTCAAACGTCTCTGCTGAGTACTCTTTTGTTTTCATATAGTCTCTGACTCTCTGAATGATCTGCTTTCTATACTCTTCTGGCTGAGCATCAAATTCTGGAATTTGTCCGTAAATGAATTGCATCACCTTGTCCTCGCTTACCTTGCCGTCTGTCTTTGTTAGCTTGTCCATTGCAAGAGGGAATGGAATCTTGTATGATAGTTTGCCTTGTTGCAATTGCCCGTACATTGAGAGTGCATTTTTTGTCTCTCCAATGACCTCGCCTGTCTCAGCTAACATCTTTAGATTCTCCAAAGTATTTTTGTCATAATCCTCAAATGCTGTGGCGATTCCTATTACTCTCACCCCATCATCTTTGTATTTGTTGTAGATGTTAATTGCTTCAGGAAGTGCATGCATAAAGCAGCCAGGACAATTCACCTGAAATACCTCAACTAGTACAATGTGATCTTTTTCCTGATCAAAGTTTGTTGGGGCTCCTTGAACCCAATCAGATACTGCAAAATTTGGCGCCTTTTGTCCAATAATTGCACTCATTGCATTTCATTGATTTTTTTTCCATTAAATAGATAACGCATATACAATATGGTGGCAGACATTTCGGGTAACCTAATATAGGATATAAGAAACCTGAAAACAAAATGCAGGCAGTCACCCAGGACAGATTAGAACTTTTTGCAGAGATGGAGGCAAAATATGAAAAAAAAGACACTGCGTATTTTGTAAATCTTTTAACTCATCCGGATTATGTAGTGAGGACTCGTGCTACTTGCATTTTAGTTGATTTTGGAGGAGAGGACAAAGTTCCACACGTTGCTCAAGTTCTAAAAAACGATGAAAATGAACTTGTAAGACATGAGGCGGCATTTTCACTAGGCCAGATGTGCCTTTCTATTTGTGTGCCTCCGCTTGCAGATGCCACCTTGCATGACCCTAGCATGTTTGTAAGACATGAGGCAGCAATCGCACTAGGTGTGATTGGTTCCAAGGAGGCAAAATCCGTTTTAGAAAAAGCATTAAACGATCCTGAACTACCAGTGGTAGAGTCTGCAGTGGTAGCATTATCTAATATTGAATTTATGGAAAAGTTAAGCAAGAATGAAAAGTTTGCAAAACTAACAGGTGGATAAGATGAATTTTACAGTTGGAATTATTGCAGCAGTTGGAGTTTTCGTTACAATTAGTTTGGTGATGATTGCAATGGATCCTGGATACATTTCAGAGCCGCCAGTAAAACCGGTTGCTTGCTCAAAAGAGCATGTTCCAGTTTGTGGCGTTGACGGTGTAACTTATGAAAATTCTTGTGTAATGGATGAGGCAAAAACTGAATTGGCTCATCCGGGAGAATGTGTATCTGAAAAACCACTCAAAGAAGGTTGGAAACGAGTTACATCTGCAACAGACCCGGGAGTGGGACACGAATCACACCAGCTTGCATTGATTCTGCCGTTATCTGACAAAGTTTATTCTGGCACCTTACACTATGATGCAACTGAGAATGTTCAGCTAATTGCATTGCATGGGCCATTGGCAGATGGAGATGCCAAAGGGCAATCTATCTGGACTCCGGACGGTGTCACAAAATATGCGATGACTTTTGTCAATCCAGATAATTCACAGGGTGATTGGAAATTTGCAGGAAACGCATTGGCAGTGCACACAAAAAAGACAACGCCATTCACTGTTGATTACATGGTGGAATATGAGGAAAAAGAAATCTCAGATAGTGTCATTACTGGTACCATACAATCTGTAACAGACCCGGGAGTGGGACACGAATCACACCAATTGGCAGTTGTCTTGCCTGCATCTTCTAATGTTTATTCTGGCATTTTATCTTATTCGGCATCTGAAAATATTCAACTGGTTTCACTGAGAGGCCCGATTGGTCCTGACGAGCATCCAGAAAAGACCTGGACTGCAGATGGCACCAATGTATTTGAGATGACATTTGTTGATCCTGCAAATAAGATGGGCTCTTTGGAGTTTTCAGGAAACGCAATTGCAATTCACACCAAAAACACCACCGCATTTACCGTAAGTTACTCTGTCAGTGCAACAAAATTAGGAGAATCTTCACCGGTATCTGCAATGCCCGTAGCTCCAATTACACATAACGTTTCAATTCCAACAGGTGTGTCATCTCCTGGATGTGAAGTTACAAAAGAATGCTATCTTCCAGATTCTGTAGAGATTATATCTGGTGACACCATATCATGGAGCAACGATGATACTGCAGCTCACACCGTAACTAGTGGAACTCCAGACGGTCCTGATGGAATATTTGATTCTAGCTTGTTTATGTCAGGCTCTACTTTTGAATTTACATTTGATGAATC
>JACRND010000113.1 GCA_016234975.1 Nitrosarchaeum sp.
GGGTTTGGTGTAAGAGGGAAAGTCCATTGAATTTCATTGAGAATTTCCTTATCCAGATCATCCATTGATTGAGTCAATACCTCAGTAACCTCTTCTTTCAATTAAAAATGTAGCTAGAATATTACGCATCCAATTTGAATCTATAAATAGAAACTTTTGTTCCTGGGATCGGTGATAATTAATCTAAATCTACAAGGTAGATTAGTCATTGTTATTGGGGGCGGAAATGAAGCTCTAAAGAGAATCAATTCATTACTAAAGGAGAATTGCCAGATTACGGTAATTAGTAGTGCGATAAATAACCAGATAGAAACATTAGTGAAAAACAAAAAAATAAAATTTAAAAAACAGAAAATTCAAAATGCATCCATTCTTTCTGCTTACAAGCCATATATGGTGATCACAACAACGAACAATAAAAAATTGAATCAAAAAATAATTAATGATGCCATAAAGAAAAAGATCATAACATATAGTTCAGACAATCCAGAATTGAGCGATTTTGCGAATCCTGCGATCATAGATTTTGAAAATACAATTCAAATTGGAATTTTTACAGGCGGTAAAAGTCCATCCATGTCAAAAAAGTTGAGAAAAAAATTTGAGAAAATATTCAAAAAAATAATCACAAAAGAAGATATCAGTCAGATAAAAATTCAAAGTATCGCAAGAGAACTTGCTAAAGATACAATCTTTACTCAAAATGAGAGGAAAATGTATCTAAATAACATTATGAGCGACAAAGAGATTAAACAGTTAATAAAAGACGGTCAGTTGAAAAGAGCTGAAAAGAGGGCAATTACAATATTGAGGAATTGGAAATGAAACAAAACATAATCAATGCACGTGTTACTTTTCGTAATTCGCCTATTCATATTCTTGAAAGATTTACCATAAGAGATTTAGAAAGTGCATACACACAGTTCAAAGAACATTCAGGTTTAGATGAATGTGTAATTATTCAAACTTGCAATAGAATAGAATTATTTGGCAAAGCAAAAAATTACGACATTAATAAAATTAAAAAAACTTGGGCTTCATTAACAGGGTTAGAAGAAGCAGCGTTTAAAGAAAATGTAGAATTTGTAGAAAATGGCGAAGCGCTACACCATTTACTAAAACTCACATCAGGATTAGATTCAATGGTAGTAGGAGAAGAACAAATTCTAGGTCAGATAAAAAACTCCATTACATCAGCTAGAAATGCAAAAGCATCAGGTCAACACCTTAACAATTTATTTGACAAAGCAATTCGAATTGGAACCAGAATTAGAAACTCCACGGGAATTAATCGTGGAGGAATTTCAGTAGGATCAATGGCAGTCAAGTTAGCAGAAGAAAATATCGATGAATTAAAACTAAAGAAAATTTTGTTAATCGGAACAGGGGAAGTATCAACACTTGTTGCAAAATCACTCGGTCGTAGAGGATATGATTTTGTGGTGACTAGCAGAACAATTGACAGATCTCAAGCATTTTGTGAAGCTATGGGAGGAAACCCGGTAAAATTTGAAGAAGTTCTAACAGGATTTGAGAATTATGATGTTTTGTTTGTTGCCACAACTGCTCCTTACTTCCTAGTTACTCAAGAGAGAATAACAAAAGCAATGCAAGGAAAGAAAAAAGGAATGATGATTTTAGATTTATCTAATCCAAGGACAGTTGATGAGAAAGTTGCAACTATAGGAGGAGTAAAATTGATGAATTTGGATCAGATTGCAGAAATGGTTGAAAAAAACATGAAATCTCGATTAAATAAGGTAAAAAGTGTTGAAAATATAATTAGTGAGGAAGTGTCTGTACTAGAGGCTTCAATGAAAAGATTAGATGCAGAACCACTTGTAAAAGACGTATTCAAAAATATTGATTCGTTAAGAGAAAAAGAATTGCAAAAAGCACTTCAGATGCTCAATGAAAAAGATGAGAAAAAAATCAAAATTATAGAAGAGCTAACAAAAGCAGTTGTAGAAAGTATTGTTTCAACACCTATGAATAATATTCGTAAGGCATCAGAACAAGGCAAGCCAGATATTATTGAAATGGCAAGTAAATTATTTGACTATAAAAAACAGAATGAATTGGACTAAGATTATATCTTACCCAGAATGAATTTTGATAATGTCATTTCCAACTAGACGTCTTCGCAGATTACGAACTTCTGAGAAAATGCGAGAGTTAATTCAAGAAACCACTTTAACACCAAGAGATCTAATCTGTCCAGTGTTTGTTCAAGAAGATCTAAAATTTAGAATCAAAGTTGAATCAATGTCAGAAATTGAAAGACTACCTCTAGAAGACATTAGTGATGAAGTTGGTACAATTTCAGATTTGAATATTCCATCCATTATGCTATTTGGAATCCCTACCAAAAAAGATGATGCAGGTACTTCAGCATTTGATGATAATGGAATTGTTCAAAAGGCAATTTCTCAGATTAGAAAAAATTTTGGAGACAAAATAGTAATCATGGCAGATGTATGTCTATGTCAATTTACATCCACTGGTCATTGTGGAATCATCAAAGGAAATAAAATTGATAATGACTCTAGCCTAGAAACACTAGCAAAAATTGCAGTTAGTCAAGCAAAAGCAGGCGTAGATACGGTTTCACCCTCTGCAATGATGGACGGACAGGTAGCAGCAATAAGAAAAGCATTAGACGATGAGGGATTTACAGATGTCTCCATAATGTCACATTCAGCAAAACATCGTTCATCATTTTATTCACCTTTTAGAGATGCAGCAGAATGTGCACCAAAATTTGGAGACAGGAAGACATACCAGGTTCCATTCACAAATGCACGAGAAGCAATGATGGAAGTTGAAACAGACATCAATGAAGGAGTAGATATTGTAATGATCAAACCAGCTTTAGCATATTTAGATTTGATAGCAGAAACTAGAAAGAGGTTCAATGTTCCAATTGCCGCATATAGTGTTTCTGGAGAATATGCATTGGTAAAAGGGGCTGCAAAACAGGGATGGGTAAATGAAAAAGACATTACAGAAGAAATATTATATTGCATTAAGCGAGCTGGTGCTGACATGATTGTAACATACTTTGCAAAATCAGCAGCAAAATTTCTTCAAAAATCATGAGAA
>JACRND010000062.1 GCA_016234975.1 Nitrosarchaeum sp.
GCAGATGATAAAATTCCTGTTCTATCTTTATGAATAAGAGATGACACTCCTCTTGCATCAACAAAAATCTTGCATTCAATTTCACCATCACTTGTTCTTACTCCTTTGTCTGTTGGTTCTTGAAAACTAGTTCTTACTTTGATTACTGCTCCGTTTTTTTGGGCTTGATGTGCTATTTGTTTGTCTAACTCTCTTCTGCTAATCTCTGCGACTTTTTGTTTCTTTGAATTTATCACAAAACTATTTCCATTTGGTGCATGAATTTCTGCAGATTCTATCAAGTGATCAAAAGTTTTTCTAAATGGAACTATGCCAAGCTCCTCCAACCCCGCAGTACTTACTAATCCTCCACAATGCTCTGGCGTGCCAATCTCATAATCTTCTTCAATAACAAGAACACTGTGATCATTGCTGGCGATTTCTCTTGCACAGATTAATCCCGCAACACTTCCGCCTGCAATTACTACATCAAAGTACACATATTTTGTTTCTTTGTCAATTATTTAATTCAAAAGTTTTTCATTAAGTGTGTTTTTTGATATCTTTATGGGCGATATCAAACAAGTAATTGTGATTCGAACTGATCTTGAAATGGGAAAAGGAAAGATTGCTGCACAAGTAGGTCATGCCTGTGTTCTAGGTGCTGAACATGTTAGGAAATCTCATCCTGAGTGGTTCAATAAATGGTGGGGCGGTCAAGAAAAAGTTGTACTCAAGGTTTCAGGTATTAAAGAATTACAAGAAGTAAAAAAGCATGCAATTGATTTGGATCTTCCGTGGTCTGAAGTTACAGATGCAGGTCATACTCAAATTGCTCCGGGCACTATAACTTGTATTTCTATTGGCCCAGCTCCTGAGAATCTTATTGATAAAATAACTGGCAACTTGAAACTGCTTTAGATTTTCATTAATTTTTCTTGGAATGAGATATAACTTGGCTTAATATTTTTACAATTGTGAAGAAAAAAGGAGTAATACTTGCTGCATTTTTTGCAACAATAATGCTAACCTCTTTGGCTGCCGGAGTATTTCTTAAAAGTACTCCCCAGTCTCAAAATGAAGTAACTACTACTGGTACACCCGCTGATCATTTCCCTGATGCTCAACGTGCACAATTCTGTGGTTCGGGAGATGCAAAATCTACAACATTTGTAAAAGAATACACAATTCCAACTGTTTGTACAAATCCTTTGGCAATAGTTACTGACTATGATGGAAATGTGTGGTTTGCACAAACCAACACTGGTAAACTGGCAAAATTTGATCCTAATGCTAAATCTTTCGCTGAATTTGATAATCCATTATGGCCAAAAAATGGTCGCTCTATGATCTGGGGAATTGATTATTCTCCTGACGGTTCGTTGTGGTTTACAGACGAATCTTACGATTCTGTATGGCGATTTTCCACGCAAGATGCAAAATATCAACGCATACCTTATCCTTCCGAAGGTAATTCATTACCGCAAAAATTGAAAGTCGATGGTTCACAAATAATAATAAATGATTTTACTGGAAACAAAATTACCTTTTTGGATCCTTCTCAGTCTGATGATAACTTGAGATATCTGAATCTGCCTTCTCCTGTTAATGGTTCTGTAACTGGAGACTTTGCAATTGATACTCAGAAAAATGTCTGGTATACCAATTGGCTTTTCCAACATGGAGGAGTCTTGATAAAATTTGATCAAGAAAGCTATCGCAATTCCATAGCCAACGCAAATGAACAATCTCTTCCCCCACTTGATTACATTCAAGTGTTCCAGTTGCCTCTTGAGTTACTTACTCCAAACGGTATGGCCGTATCTAATGACGGCATGATCTGGTTGGCAGACACATCAAGCTCTGCTATCTTTAAATTTGATCCTGCCACACAACAATTTACTCAATATGTTACATCTGATCCAAAAATATCGACATACGGCAACTCTACCGGGCTCATAAAGTCTCCAATATCTAGACCCTATTGGATTAAGACCAATTCTGATGGTAACCTAGTTTTCAATGAGCAAACTGCAAACAGTATTGCAATTATGGATCCAAAATCTGAATCACTTATAGAATATCTGGTTCCATCAAAAAATCCATCCTGGGGTGACTGTGATCCTGATTCTGATTGCGGCCTGGCTCAAGTTTTTGATTTTTCCATGAACGGTGATAAAATCTGGTTTACTGAATGGGTGGAAAATAATATCGGCGTAGTTGACACTTCTGTTGCACTTCCATTTGGAATTGAACTTGACTCTAAAGATATTTCACTCAAGCCAGGCGAGTCAAAGAACTTGTCTTTTACAATATCTCCGCAGCAAGACTTGTCTGACGTGTCTCTGATATTATCCGATCCTCACAACTTTTTGAATGTCACTTCAAGCGTATCTGTTCCTTTCCAATTGAATGCTAATACTCCTAAACCTGTAGATGTAACAATTTCTGCATCTGATGAGGCAACTCCTGGAACATACAAAGTATTGTTAGGATCTCAAATTGAAGATGTTTCAATAAGTAAATTTGTTACCGTAACAATTTTGCCGTGATACCCAAAATAGATTCTCAAATAGGTATCTCTGTTTATAGTACAAAATTTAATGGAATTGGAGGACGAATCAGAACCGAAGCTGAGAACTTTAAGGTAATTGAGGTCATATCTGAGAAATCGTTAAAATCAATTAGTCAGCAAGATGGATACGCTGTTTACAAACTAAAAAAGAAAAAAATAGATACAAACCATGCCCTCTCTGATATTTTCAGAAAAAAAGGAATTCGATTAAAAGCACTCGGACTAAAGGATGCTTCTGCAATAACTGAACAATTTGTCTGCTCTGATAACAAAGGCAAGTCTATAGAAAATTACACATCTGACAAATATTCACTTGAAAAAATTGGCTTTGTGAAAAAACCATTATCCAAAAAAGACATGATTGCAAATCATTTTAGCATAAAAATCTCTGACTGTATTGGCAACCTCTCTAGCTTTACCGAGTATGATAAAATTCTAAATTTTTATGGTTACCAAAGATTTGGTTCCAAAAGACCAGTCACACATCTTATCGGTAAGGCACTTTTACAGCGTAATTTCAAAAAGGCAGTTGAGTTAATCGTCTCATTTACATCCACTTATGACTCTAAAGAAAATACAGAGATCAGAGAAAAACTCGTTGACAAATCAAACTACAAAAAATACTTTGAACAGGTTCCACCACAAATGGATACTGAAAGAATCGTGCTTCAAGAAATGATTGAGCATGATGATGAGCAAAAAGCAATCCATGCAATACCGTTATCCCTTAGGAGATTCTATATTCAAGCATACCAGTCTTTTCTTTTCAATCATGCATTAAGTGCCGCATTTGCAGATGGGGAAAATCTCTTTGAGGCACAAGAAGGCGATGTTTGCTATGACCTTCATGGAATAATTGGAAAATATGTCAAAGGTCTAGACCAACATCTTGCATTGCCTTTTGTAGGATACTCATATTACAAAAAAACCCGCTTTGATTTTCAAATATCTAAAATTTTGGAATCTGAAGAGATTGCCCCCAAAGATTTTTTCATCAAAGAAATGCAGGAAATAAGTAGTGAAGGTGGATTCAGACAAGCCGCAATACAATGCACTGATTATTCATTCAAAGATAGTACTGTAGAGTTTACTCTTTCCAGAGGTTCGTTTGCTACGATACTGTTACGTGAAATAATGAAACCTGAAGATCCGATTCTTGCAGGATTCTAAGATCTCTCCGTACATATTTTTTCAGATGTCTTTAAGTTACAGTCTCTTTTAGAAAGTGCAATTGGAATGGAAAAAGCATACATGTTGATTAGCTGTGAAATAGGAGAGGAGCATTCAATTTATTCACAACTAAAAGAAATTCCAGAAATTAAAGATTGCATTATTACTTATGGCAGCTATGATCTTGTTGTTAAATTTGAAACCGATACTGCAGAAGAAATGAATAAAATTATTTCATCTAAGATTAGAAAGCTAGACAAAATTCGTAGCACGATAACCCTCCGTGTAACTGACTAAGTTTTTTTGATAAAACTCAAACTTACTCCTATTGCCACAATAATACCACCTAAAACAACTATTTGAATTCCATATGTTATCCACTGTGGATTTGAATACATAAATGACGATTCTGGTCCCACCATTGACTGTCCCTGAAGATGAAAAATCCCACCCATTATCATGATGCCAATACCTGTGATTATGATTGCTTTTTTGCCTTTCATTGCACTTTCTAGGCTTGTACCAGTAAAAAGGGTAAAGAGAATTGATAATTTGAGCAAATGATTTTTTGACTTGATCTTTAATGATTTTCTTCTGATTCTTAAAAATGTACAATTGGGAATATGATGCCTCAGAGTCAGGTGACCGTAAATATCTCAATTTGATATTGTTTGTAGTATCTGCATCTCTTGCAGTGCTCCTGTTTTTGGTATTTTATCCTCAAATCGAGGCAATAAATCGTGCATCTCCGATTTTAATTAATCTCATGTTTCTTCCTGCAGCTGCCATCGGATTTCTTTATGGTGTTAGAATCACTGAAAGAGCTGTAAGGCCAAGCGAAATACGCAGTCCTCTCAAAAGATCAATTGTCAAAGTTTTCTTGTTCTTTTTTGTTATAGGTGGCATGTTTAGTTCTGTTAATTTTGCATTAAATGGTGGCAGTGTAATGCCCGGATACAATATTTTAGAAGACGGTCTTCTACCTTGGCTAAACGAATACGTGACTGCAAACGGTGGTGCAACATTTCTAATACTTACCAGCATTGCTTTGATGGCGGGAGCTACAAAAAGAATTGTCGGAATGGATTCCGGATTTGTTAATAGACTGGTGACATGTGTGGGAACTTTTGTTTTCTTTACAATGCTCATACTCAGCTTTACAAAATCTGATCCTACTTCTGCGGGTGTATTTTTGTATACATTTTATCAGGCGGGAATTGTTGGTGGTGCATTTTATGCAATGAATAGACTGACAAAAAATCTAAACACTATGGAAGATTTTGCAAACGGATATTGAAATTATTATTTGTCTAAATCTACGTAAATTCCAGATATCTCGTTGTTGATTCTGTCCCAATATTTTTCACAATCCTTTGTTTTGAAATCATTTGCTTTACACTCTTTGAAATGAGCAGTGTTTCCTCTCTGAATCTGATCTCCAAAAAGCACGTTTGAGCCTATTGCCAACGCAACAAGAGCAATTACTGTAAGACTTGCAGCAACTAGAATCATGCCATAACCTACATGGGCACGATTGTGAGGATCTTTCATTCAACAAAAATCTAATTCTCTTGAATTTATTCTTTTCAAGAATTACGATCAAATCTTGGCACTATTTCTCTAATACCAGAAAAAACAAAAGCCAGTGTTCATATCTGTATTTGTTGAGTATTCAAATTCTCCAGTATGAGTTTCTAGGTCCGATCAAACTCCAAGAATGGGGACCGCCAATGGAAAAAGTAGTATATCTGATAATGTCTCGCCAAAAAGACTCTTTTAACATAATTTATGCCGGCGACTGCGAGCAGACTTTTGATGAGGGTTTTTTCACAACTCATTCTAGTTTCAAATGTTGGACTGACAACTCTGGCTCTGAAAAGTCATTATATGTTGCAATCCTTCCCATGTTTGAATCCGGAAACGAAGAGCGAAAAAAAATCTCAGATCTGATCATTGCCCGATATCACCCCGCATGCAATTTGGAAATCAAGTACAATGTAAAACCTGAATACAAGATACGCCCCAAACCAGATTCACAAAATATATCCGCTAAAACACCATGTCCTTGCTGTGGTTCTGAGATGAGAGTAGACAGAGTACTTGAAAATACAACGATTATTCGCTGTGTTGAATGCGGTTTGAGTGATACTAAACTTAACTCTTGATTTTATTTTGGACGTTAAACAAATTCATTAATTGAATGAATTTGTCCTTGAACTAGTGCTCTTAACACTTTGACTGAGCCTTTTTGAAATTCATCAGATGCAATAATTTCCATTGCATTGATTTTAGACAAAAGATTGTCTAGCTCTTTTCTCATCTCTTCAGCAGGCACATGCTTGTTCATAAAATACACCAAAAGAATTTGCTATATGAATTATAGTTACATTAGGTCTTCGTCTATTTGTTGAATCGGATCAAGATATTGCTGACATGTGCAATTAGGGATTCTGCACTTGCCCACTTTCATCAATGATTTGCTGTCTTTTGATGGAATGTGTGCTTCATTAGTGTGATGGCATCGTTTGCAGTTCATAGGAAAAATTTTACTGCCCCATTATTTAAGCCAGCAAACAAGTCACAACAATTCAAATATTGCAAAACCAATAGATTGCAATTAACTGTCTTCATTTGCATGTTGTTATATTATGTTTTGAACGCGTCCTATTTTTCCACTGTTTAATTCAACTTTAATTCCATGAGGATGAAAATTGCTCGAAGTAAGAATTCTCTTAACTATGCCTTCAGTCAAATTTCCTGAACGCTGATCCTGTTTTTGTACTATTTGCACTTTTATTCCGATCTTTATTTTATTTCTTGAAGGTGCAGCACTCAATGATCTTTGGCACGGATAATGGATTCTAAATCTTTGTTTTAATAAAATTTCGGAGTTTTGAGAGTTACTCAAAACAATTTACTAATTTTGTCTGTGATTTTGGAAACATTCTCTGCAATAAACAGGTCTGTCGTCTTTTGGTTTGAATGGTATTTGACATTCATTTCCACAGTCGCCACAGGTTGCGGTAAACATTTCTCTTGGTCTATCGTCTCTACTGAACCTGGATCCTCTGTCGCCTGATCCTCTGCCGCAACTAGATCCTCTATCGCTTGATCCTCTACCGTAACTGGATCTACCGCCAAATCTGGATCCGCCACTACGTTATTGTGGTTTATGTTTTTGGAAACATTCTCTCCAATAAACAGGTC
>JACRND010000103.1 GCA_016234975.1 Nitrosarchaeum sp.
TATCCAGCAACCTTATCGGATTGATAAAAATCATTCTTTGGTAACGCAACTTTGGCGGGCGATGAGAAAGTTAAATATAAGACCGGTAATAAAAGGTTCGGAAGGAGCAACTACCATTACTTTTTTCCAGGATAAAGACATTCCTGCAGTGGCTACGGTCTTTGGCTCTGGAGGCTGTGCCCATATAACGGATGAATATGTCAAGATAGATAATTTTTGATCTATAGAACAAGCAATTTAATGACTAATAGAGAATGCAAATATCAGAGGAACTGCAATTATCCCAAAAATCGCTGCAATTTTGAGCAAGTCTTTTTTTTCTAATGGCTTGAATTTACCCATATTCCTATACCATTTTAGGTTATTTTTAATTCATTAGGTAGATTTTCAGAAAATCGTTCTGAATGCTGCTAAGTATAGTGGATTTTCCTCATTTTACGCTTCAACTATATACCAAATTTTCCAGATCATCTTATAGCACGAATAGGCATAGTTATTGTGATTGGAGTAATTATAATTTCAATGGCAGCTACATTATACATGTACACCCAATACCAGACGAATTTTATTATTGCAAATGCAGGAGAGTCAGTAGTTGTTGGGCCTGTAGAATATAGAATAACATTTGACGGAATTCAGAAAGGAAACAAAGAAACAATGCCGGTAAATACATTTGTAAAGATCAGGATAATTGCAAAAAACATCAGTGAGGAAAAAACTAGGATCTCTGGAAGTCAATTTTACATGAGTGATGAAAAACGACAAAAACATCAATCTGTGTATGGGGGATTTTCCGCAGAAGATTTGTCATATTACGTGTTAGAACCAAACAAGCCAGTAATTTTGACTACTCAATTTGATGTTCCATATGATGAACAAAAACAATACAATATCATAGTTCGTCCATCAAAACAACAATCATCAGTTGATACAGCATTAATTTGCATCATTAATTGTTGATCGCAAAAAAAACATTGTCAAATTTTACTAGCGTTAAGGTAACTATGTGTGACTTTAACCATATAACCGCAATGATAAAAGTAATTAGGCATGGCAATATCTAGAGCCAAAAGAGCAGAGGCAGCTAAAAAAGCCGCACGTACAAGAAAAAGAAATGCGGCAAAAAAAGCAGCAGAAGCAGCTAAAATGGCAGCGAGAAGAAAAAGAAGCATAGCTGCAAAAAAAGCAGCGGCAACTCGCAAAAGAGCAATGAAGAGAGCAGCTCCAAAAAGAAAAGCAGCTAAAAGAAAACCTGCAGCTAAAAGAGCAGCTCCAAAAAGAAAAGCAGCTAAAAGACGAAGACGTTAAACTGCTTTCATTATATTTTTTCCATTTATTTTAATAAGATAACAAAATATTTCTAAATTCGAATTTAGAAATATTCATTTTAGATATCATTTATTTTTAAATCAGGCATAACAAAAACATTTTCTGGTTTTATTTTGAGAATTATTCTTTTCTCATTCTCCCTTTTGAACGGATAGTGTTTTTGCCCCATATATTGCTCAGTTAATTTGTCTGCATGAACATTGGCCCAAACTGGTGAAAGCTGTGGAGACCCATCCTTCATCAGAGTTGCAATAAAAACAATGTTTTTTTGCTGAAATAATTTTATTGCCTTTTCTTCCAACATCCATCATATTCCTAAATACTCTTTATTTGAAGCCATTTTCAGTGTTTGTTTGACTATTTTTCAGGTTATTGAAAACACTAAACAGATTTGATCGACTCATATTTTTTCCCAGAATTCTCCATGATATTTGTCATAGCACGATTCATAATTTCCATCACCAAGTATTGGGAATAGTCTTCAGAATTTTCTCCTTTAATTTTTTTTGCTCTTGTTGTTTTCGGAGTAATGTTTCTTAGAATTTTTTCAATTTTTACAGATGTACTATCGATGACCTTGGAGTATTTTGAATCAAAATCATCAGGTGCAGCATAACCAAGTAATTTTGTAGAGGTACTGTAAAATTTTGTTATTGCACCGCGTGATTCTTCAATTTTGGCAATTTCAATTAGACCCGATTCTTTTAGAATATCTAGATGGTGCCTAACAGTAGTCAGGGCTTTTTTATATCCAGTTTTTTTTAGCTCATTTGAAATTTGATCTGCAGATAATGCACGATGATATAGAATTTCAATAATTTTTGCTCGTGCAGGGTCTTCAATTGCACGTGCATGTTTAACGCTTGTCGTAAGAATACGATTTACTTTGATCTCTTTTTCTAATAATGTAGACATGCTGATAATTGCTTTAATTCTGATCTAAAAGATCCTTGTATCATATTTTTTTATCTAATCGCATCAATTTTTTTTTGTTATAATGATAATGAAACCATTATCAAATCATTTAAATTGCTATTAAAAATATTATAACATAAGACTAATTATCATTACCACTATCATAAATATAATACTACTATAACAATTATCATAACATTACAAAATATTATGAAAAAGTGATAAAAATAAGCAAATATGAAAAGACAGGGTAACAAATGCAGATAAATGTCATAGTAAGACATATTTGAAAATGAATTGAAAATAAAATTCGAGTTAAACGTTATCTTTGGGTCAATATTCAGTCATGGCAAAAAAATTTGAAAAAGAGTATAACTACAAATGATGCCCTGTTAGTTTTTCATACGCAATGACATATCGATTTGTCATTTTCTGAATTATTTCTGGCGGGATTGTAGGTGCTATGGGTTCTTTTCCTTCATCACGCGCATCATCGAATTGTTTTTGATATCCATGTTCGGATAACCAATCACGTAAAATTTGTTTATCAAATGCATCTTGTGTTTTACCGACTTCGTATGAGTCCTTTGACCATAATCGATATTCGTCAGGACCAATTGAATCACCCAAGGTAATGTTACCATCTAAAATTCCAAATTCGAGTTTCAAATCAGCTAAAATGAATCCTGCCTTGTCTGCAATATCAGACATTCTTTTGTAAATATCGATAGATGTTTTCTCTAGCCATGTATACTGCTCTTCTGTAACTAGTTTCATCTCTAGAGCTTTTGTTTTATCAATTGGGATATCATGTTCTGATTTTGTAGTAGGATCAAAGATAGGTTGTGGAAGCTTTGCAGCTAGTGCTGTATTAGAGTTTGCAGGAATTTTTATTTCACCTTTTTTCCATCTCCCAACCAAACTACCATAAAAATAACCTCTGACAACACATTCGATTGGCAACATCTTCATTTTTTTTACCACGATTTCAGTATCAGATTGTCTTTTTACAAAATGATTCAAAACAGGTAGTTGATTAAACCAAAATTCAGCAAATTTACATAAAACCTCTCCTTTTTTAGGAATATTTTCTTTGAATTTTACATCAAATGCAGATACCCTATCGGAGAATTTGAAAAGTAAGGTCTTGTCATCAAGAGAATATAGATCCTTTACTTTTCCAGACGCAATAAACTTCAAACAAACAGCATTGTTTTCAATATGATTTAACTGCTATGAAAAATCTATGAACCCATCATCCCAACCATTTTAGGAGGAGTGCGATATGCCTTATTTACAAAAATATCATTATCAGCAGTAATCATTACAAATTTCATCGAATTATCAGGTGGTGGTGAAACAATAATTTTATTGCCGGGTTTTAGTGATGGGATATCTAAAATATCCCCATCACCGAAATTGATGTGAATGTTAGTCAAAGGTTTTGCTCCAATGTTTTGTATACTCACTCTTCCAGTTACAAAGAGATTTTGGTTATCAACGATAGGATCAACAAATATGGCGTAGTCTTGAACAGACATGGACATTTTTAGAACATCAAGACCAAATACAATACTCATTAATGCAATCACACCAACAGCAATTATGATTAAAAGTGTGTAGTTATTCACACAACATACAATGTTTTTCTAATAATTAAGAATAATTATTGTATCTTAACACCATTCCAAAATGCAATCATTCCTTTGATTTTTTTGGCAGCTGCATTTGGTTCTGCATAATACCATACACAGTCTTTGTTGGTTTTATCATTTATTGTCATAGAGTAATAGTTTGCCATTCCTTTCCAACCACAAAATGTGATTAGATCTGTTTTTTGGAAATATTCAGGTTTTATTGAATCAATTGGAAAATAATGATTTCCTTCAACAATAGTATCGTTACTGTCTGCAATTA
>JACRND010000063.1 GCA_016234975.1 Nitrosarchaeum sp.
ACAATGGCATTGATTTTGTCATTTGTTTCATACATTATTTCATCTATCTTTTGTTGTTTTTTAGCATCCAACACAAAATAACATCAATTGTCCCCTGATAAACTTTCATTGCTTTATAAAATATATCGTCAGAGTCATTCTTTGAGTACTCTAGATCTTTTTACTCTGTTTTCTTATCCTGAAATATATTCACTGAGATCTTCCAGATACGGATTTGTAACTGGGTATTCACTTTGATATGCATCAACTACATCTCTGGCTGTTGCCATGCTGACAAGCAGGCCGTCTTTTACTAGACCTAATCTTTTGATATTCTTTGATGCCATCATGCTTGCTGCATCATGAACCGTGATTCCCACATTTGCGACAATCATTGGAGATGAGGAATGTTTTGCCACCTGATCATGAATATTAAAATCGCCTGAAGTGATGTGTGTTAAAAGATCCCGCTCAGTGAAAATCCCATGACCTTTCATGTCATCGACTATTATGCTGCCTATCCTTTTCTCATGTAATTTTTTTACTGCATCAAAAACAGAATCTGAAGACTTGCATTTTTCTAGTTTGGTGCTAATAACGTCATCTAAAGAGGAGTCATTTCGTGTCTTTCTAAATGCCCTTAACAAATCTGAAACTGTTACAATACCTACAAGTTTATCCCCATCAAAAACCAACAATCTTGATTTTTTCCTAATCATTTGATGCGCTGCATCCAATACTGTATACCCTAAAGGTAATTGAACATAAGGCTGCCATCCTGCATCTTGTACTTTCAGCTTGTGGAGATCCTTTGAACCTGCAATCACCTTTAAGATCTCCCGTTCTGTTAGGATTCCTTTTGGAATTGTTCCGTTACTGACAACGAGATTTCCAAATCCTCTTTCGGCCATAAAATTTATGGCTTCCATTAAAGGTACTTTTGGATCAACAGATATTGGATATGCAGTCATATAATTAGAAATTGGAAGATTGGTGATCTTTAGTCCCATGTGTTTCAAAAGAAATAATTGTTATAGGAGATAAATCAGATTTAATTCAGAATGGAAAAAATAGACTATGAGGGAATTGTTTGGGCAATTAATCACAATAATCCAGAGCCATTAGTGGAACATGCCTTGCATACGTTGGAGATGCATGGAGTGAAAAAAGAAGACATTCAATTGACAGATGCTCCAGATAATGTCAAGGTTGGTGCAATTGTAGTTGAGATTTGGCCTTATCATCTTGACGTTGCAAGGGTGAGAACTATTCGTAATGAATCATTTATCAGCGGTACTGTTATGACAATTGAGCTAAAGTTAGATGCAGAAGGTAACTATACAGATTAATTTTGAAAAAATCAAAGAAACAAAATATAGTCATTGTCGCCATTGCCATTATTATCATAGGTGCAATAGCAGGCTACAATTATTCAGTAGATCAAACTAAACAAAAAGGATTCAAGTTTGGCAACGAACTTCAGAAAATTCAAGAAGAGGTTAAGCAGTTACAAGTAGAATTTGATTCACAGGTAACACAGTGGAAAGAAGGAGACTTGACTCAGCAGGAATTATTAGAATACTCAAAAACCCATATTGAAAAGATGCAAAATGTGATTTCAGAATACGATGATCTGACCCCGCCAAAACAATTTGTACCTTCAGTGGAATTATTCAAGCTCTCGACACAGACACAGTTAGACAGCGACAAGGAGTTCATAGAATGGGTAAAAACAAGTGATGATTCTCACAGCGTCAGATCAGATTCATTATTACAAGAATCATTTGAATATGAAATGACGGCTTTGGGGGAGTTCAATGCAGCAAAAGCAGGATTGAGATAGAGAATAGAGATTCAGACCCAGCTACAATAGATTCAGTTTCTGCAATAAATCCAATATAGGTGAGATTTCTTTTAGAATTTCTGCTTTATCTAACGGAGTGGGTTCTGAAAATTTAATCGGGAAGGTAATTGTAAGCATGTCCTGATCAGTGTGAGATATTCTGATGGAATGAACAGTATTGTTAGTTTTTGCAATGAAATCTTTCCATTTTTTTAGATGCTCTCCGACACGATTTACCTGAGTCTCTAGTTCATTGATATCAATATCCAAATCAGAATCAAATAATCCAAATTTGACAAGAGGAATCATGATAAGGCCGCCTGAAATTTTATCGTGATTTTTTAGCATTTGGGAAATAATTTCTACAGAGTTTTCTTTGGGAAAGATATGGCCGTAATCAGGATCAAAGTATCCAGCTACGAGTTTTTTAGAATCAAGTATTCGAAAATATTCATCATCTAAATCTAATTTCCACAATAACTAGCCAACATGACATAAATAAATAAACAATTTATCAAAGACAGTTAAATAAACAAGGAAATGAAGAAAAACAATGACGATTTCCAAAGAAAATAAAGATTTCATCGATAGTTTGATTGATTACTACATTAACGAATCAGAGTCATATAGACAAATTGCAGAAAACTTTGTTCCAGAAGTAGAGTCGGTTGCAGACACGGCGTTTGGAATTATTACAGGATGCGTATATTCTGGATTTTTACAGGCTTACCAGAACCAACAACAGACTCCAGGGTTAGAAGACATCAAAGAATTCAATAGAATTCTAAAGGATCGTGCGCCATTAATCAAGAAAGCAATTCTTGAACCCATAAGAGAGCAAATACTAAAAAAAGACGATTGAAATCATCCTAGCAAAACACCAGAATCAATCAGCATATTACAAAAATCATAGTTAAAGTTTAATTTGATTTTAAGATATCAAAAAACATGAGGATGGACGGAAGTAAAATCATCTTTGGTTTGGGAGTAGCGTCAGCAGTGGCAACGGCAATAATAGCGCTCTATTTTTCAATACGTTGATAAATCAACATCTGCAAATAGCATATATTGTCAGCAACAGATGAATTCAAAATCACACAGATAGTAGATAATGGTCAAATGGTACAATTAACATTAATTGAAAATGTGTCAACTGAGCCAATATCACAAAAACAGATGATCATGGATAATGTTTCAAAAAAGCTAGATGCAGAAACAAAAGAACAAGTCATGCCATTATTGGAGGCAATTTTACAAGCCCAGCCAACAATCAACATCAAGAGCTATCAGCAAACACAAGTCACAATTGCAATGCCAAGATCAAGATATGAAAATATGGGCAGACCGCAGGTTGGAAGTGTTATTGGAATAAACCTGAAAAAACTTTAAAGATGCGAATCAATCTCAGCAACTGATTCCAAAGGCAATGAACAAGTAAAATTTCTACAAACAAAAACAGATGTCTTGTCACTAAAAGTTTTGCCTGCAAAAAAGGGAAATTTTGTAAGGTTTTCTAATTGAGATTTATTGTTTATTGCCACCAAAATAGATTCAGGTAGAAATTTGCTAAAAAGAAACTTGCAAATTTCAGAATTTTCAGAGTTGATGATTGTAATTTCGGTTGGTTTTTGCAAGTAAGTGTAAATGGCATTTAGCAGATAGCCAAATCCAAATGGGTTTTCTGCCGCAATTTGTGCCTGAGATTCCATAATTTGGGTTGCGATTTTTAGGAATTTTTCTTCCTGAGTTAGATGAAACAATCTAAGCATTACAAAACACGAAACAGAGTTGCCAGATGGCAGTGACAAGTCATAATTACTCTTTGGTCTGATGATCAATTTTTCATGATTGTCAGAAGTCATAAAAAAGCTGCCGCTTTCAGGATCCCAAAAGTGATCAACCAAGTGATATCCTAATT
>JACRND010000100.1 GCA_016234975.1 Nitrosarchaeum sp.
AAATTCTACAAGAGGCAGCAGCAGTAGCTGAAAGTTCTGTTGGAGATAGATTTCCTTCCATGCCTACAAACACTAGGACATCAACCAAAAGTAAATTTTTCTAAAATCTAAATCTTAACTTTATAGAGATTCTCTAGATTCTTTAATTTTCTTAACTCTATTTCCTTCATTATCAATTATTCTATCAATTCCAGATAATCTATCTCTTAAACTATTGATAAGTGAGCCTACCTCATCTGCCTCACTTTCAACTTGTTGTCTCTTATGAGCCAGTTCTTTAATTCCTCTATTTTCTTCTTCAATATACTGACTTACTTTCTCCAATTTTTCTTTTAGGTTTTTAATATCCACTGATTCTTCCTCAATATCTTTTTCTAAAACAGTTCTCTTATCTTTTAGATTTTTTATCATTAAACCTACATAATCAATTGCCTCTTCCAATTTGGCACGTTTATCCATTAATTCTACAATTCCAATTTCTCCTACTGTTTCATTAGATGAAATGCCTCCAGATTTTATATTAGCATATTCTCCTGAACTTCTCTCTCCTGTCATTTCTCCCCCCTCATCTTTTTTGAATTTATCAAACATTTTATGTTCTCTTTTCAAAATGGGAATAAAAAGTTATTATGAATCTCAAAGCTGACCTAGTGACTGATTTTTTGATCATTGAAAAGAAAAACGTGGCTATTATACCAAAAAATTGAATTTCTAAACTTGATTAGAATTACAAGAATTTTTTCTAGTTTACTGTTAATTATCCAATATGAAACAATCTATTGCCATTATCTGTATTAGTACCTTTTAGACTAGGATTGATCAAATAACCTACCTGTATTTTTGTTATATTTCTATAAAACATGAATTTATGTAACTAACTTTTTCATATTCAACTAATTTTACATATGAAAATTATTGGTACCACCCATGACTGCATGAACTTGGTTGATTCTCCAATCACTATCTATTTTTATAATCTTCCAAAAATCCTCTCCAACGAATTATCTTTAAAAATACTATTTTGGCATGAATCTTATGAATTAAATGAACTCAGATAATGTTTCACTATATGTTCTTTATATATCAAAATTAGGCAAAATCAATCAAAAATTATTAAAACCGTTAAAAATTACTTTAGAAATGATTTTTTCTTAAACTTTTAAAAAAATTTTATTTTTACACAAAAATTCTAGGCATATAAAAATTTGAGATTTTCTCACACCGTCATAATTTTGGCTAAAATTATTAATTTTAAAAGATGAAATACCCGTTCCGCTATGCGTTCCGCTTCAAAGTTTCAAAATGTCCCTCATTAACCAATTAGTTCTATACTAACACATGTCAAAACAACAATACAGGTCCGAAATGGGCATAATGGGTGACATCCTAGACGTAACTGCCGATGGTGGTCGTACTGGAGTCATTGTATCTGCAATCTCTCGCAAAGCCAACCTATCTCACTATGCAGTACTAGACAAATGTGAGAAACTGGTAGAAGCAGGCTTGGTCGAATCAGTCAAAAATGACAGGAATAGAGTCTTCTTGATTACTGAAAAAGGACTTCAATTTTTCCAGGAATTCAAGAGATTCCAAGGACTTGTCGAAAGTATGAACTTGAGGTACTAGCCATGAATCCCGAAATCGTACCAATTCATAGGGGATGGTCTATTCGAGAAGATGGAATGCTTTTTGTAAGGACTGAGGGTATTCTCGAAACAATGGTTAAAGCACCTTTGATACTTGCTGGCTTAATTATTGTAACAGTAGTGATGCCTTTTCAGACCTCATTCAGCTCTACTCGAAATCTTGAACTTATCATTTATTCTGATGGATCCACACATGTATCTACACAGATAGACGTGGATCCGTTAGAACCTGATTTTGAACTTAATTTGTTTGGTAAGTCAATAGATAATTTTGTTGCAGTAGGAGATGCTGGATTTTTGTTATCTGAAGAAATAGTCGAAGATAAAGCAATAATTGACACACTTGGCTCATCAAGTATTACAATTAACTATGATATCCATGATTTAATTTCAAAGGAAGGACGAGTTTGGACATTTTCATTTGATTCTCCATCCAATTACACATTACTAATGCCGAAAAATTCAGTCATAGTTGGAATGAGTGGTTTACCAGACAATATGGAACTAGTAGATGAACAAACAAAGCTCGATCTTTCTGCAGGATTATCTGAGATAAACTATATCTTTGCACCAATAAACCTAACTACTCACAAACCAACAATTTCAAGCGAATCATCACTTAATTATGTTAATGCTGCAGTTATTGGTGGCTCAATTATAGCTGCAATAACAGGTATAATATTAATACTAAAAAGAAAACAATCAAAATCTTCACCATTAATTATACAAACAAAACCCATTTCTGAAAAACAAATTGAAACCAAATCTATAGACACAGAAACCATATTCAATTTTAGACCTGAAATGCGTGAAGATGATAAAAAGATTGTGAAATTTATTTCTGATAATGGAGGTCAAGTACTTGAAAGTGAATTAAGAAAGAAATTTCTTCAACCAAGAACTACTATGTGGAGAGCTGTAAAAAGATTAGAAAGGTTGGGAGTTATTGAAATTGATAAAAAAGATTTACAAAATTTAGTAAAACTGAAAAAAGATTTGGAGGAAGAAAAATGAAGCAAATAACCTCACTCGTATTGTTGATTTTAGTATCTAGTATGATTCTAGGAGGAATAACCAATACTGCTCAAGCCCAAACTGATCCATCAATTCTTCTAAAAATTGCAAAACATGCTCAGAAACAACTTGAAAATCAAATAAATCAAGGCTCATCAGATAAAACAAAACAACTTTTCAAAGAAGGCATACAACAAGTTAATGCTTTAGAAGAATCTCTTAAAAATAATGATACTGATTCAGCAAAAAAATATTTTCTTTCTACAATGAAAATATTCAAAGAAATATCTCAACAATTAACAAATCCTCAATCTTCACAATCAGAAATGGCTACTCTTAAAGCTACGGTAGAAGACCCCTCAGCTGATCTTCTTAGAATGCAAGATTATGTTGATAATCTTAAAACAATTGCTAAAAAATATAGTACATCAATTGACTTTTCTGAACTAGATGATCTATTTCTAACAGCAAAAAAACAGATTGTAGATAAACAATTTGATGATGCATTACAAACAATTAATAAAATTAAACAAATTACCGTGGATTTCAATAATGAAATTCGTGGGCATGCATCTCAACAAGAACAATCCCGTGCTAAGGAATATGCCCAAAAATACCTAGAACAACTCGATAGATTAATTGAAAATGCAAAGAATCAAGGACTATCTGAAGATATTATCCAAAAACTTGAAACTGCTAGAGAAAATCTTTCCTCAGCAACAGATCCACACGAGATAATTAAACAAATAAGGAAAATCATATCAATTAAAGAACAATTTGAATTAACAAAAAATGATCGACTAGAATCCAGAGTCATGCAAGTTGAAAAAATATTACTCAAATTATCTAACTCTGATAGATTAAGTCAAGTTGATCTGGAAGATGCTAAAAAAACACTTCAAACCATTAAACGACACTTAGCTCAAGGTGAATTTGAAACTGCAAATGAATTATTACGATCATTAGCAACACTGCTAGAACAATTTCAAAATTAATCATCTTATCATAAACTTCATATACATTTTCTAAACAGAATTGAGCATGGCTTCTAAGACAATTACTGTTGGTGTGGGAATTCCAATGATCGTAGTTGGTGCTTTGATGGCATGGTTATTAGCTCCATTACAAGGTGAAATGCAAAATACAGTAGAATTTGTAGGAAGTTTGATTGGAATTTTAGGAGTAGTCTTCTTTATTTCTGGTTTGTTCTATACAAAAGAACCTGTAATGCACTGATCAAAACTCATTGAATAAATAATGAAAAAAAATACCACAATTACTTGAAAGTCAGATTATTTGAGATATTTACATCAGTTGAAGGAGAGGGAATTCTTTATGGTACAAAAACACTTTTTGTCAGATTAGCTGGATGTCCATTCACTTGTTTTTATTGCGATACAAAAGAATCACTCCCACTTGATTCTGGAAAAGAATACACAATTGAGGAAGCGTGTAAACTAATAGATTCTAATCTTAAAAATCAAACATATAAAGTAAATTTCACAGGAGGTGATCCATTAATTCAACACGATGCAGTAGCTGAACTTGCCAAACACATTCAAACTAAAAAAATTCCAACTTATTTAGAGTCATCATGCTTTGATTCTGATAGATTCAATCACGTATTGCCATTTATTGATATTGTTAAAATAGAATTTAAAACAAAAGATTCTGATTTTGTAGATTCTAAACATTATGAAAGGTTAATTGATAACGCAATGAGATGCCTTAAGTCATCTGTTGCATCTAAAAAAACTACATATATCAAAATAGTCGTAAGCTCCAAGACTAAATTAGAAGATTTTAAAGATCTAGTTGATAAAATATTTCATATTATTTCAAAACAAGACATTGATGGATTCATTATACAACCAACATATGGTATTGCAGAGCCTTCTTTAGATCTGTTGCTAAATTTGTATGACATAGTTTATCCACATTACATTGATGTCAAAGTTGTACCTCAACTTCATAAATTCATTGGGGCTCCATAATCTTACCACCAGCCTATAAACCAGACTAGGTTCAAATACTAGAAAAAATCTGTGAAAATATCAATGGATAAAGAACGTGTCAAAAAACTCGTTAGAGAATTAATCATAGAAATTGGTGAGGATCCTACACGTGAGGGTCTTAAAGATACTCCTGAAAGAATTGCAAATATGTATCAGGAAATATTTGATGGATACGAGTCTCAGTACAATTCTCTGAAGATTCTGATGTAGTTGTTGCACGTAATATTCAGTTTTATTCAATGTGTGAACACCACATGTTGCCATTTTTTGGAAAGATTCACATCGTATATTCTCCTAACGGCAGAGTTTTTGGAATCTCAAAACTGGTAAGATTAGTTGAAAAATACTCTAAAAGATTACAAATTCAAGAACGATTAACCAAGAATATAGCTGATGAGCTATTTGCTCAGGGTGTAAAGGGAGTAGTAGTTTTGGCTGATGCAGAACATTTCTGCATGAAAATGCG
Source organism: Nitrosarchaeum sp. (assembly GCA_016234975.1). Classification (GTDB taxonomy): domain Archaea; phylum Thermoproteota; class Nitrososphaeria; order Nitrososphaerales; family Nitrosopumilaceae; genus Nitrosarchaeum. The sequence goes on from JACRND010000100.1 coordinate 5,142, forward strand.
TGGGGTTAGAAATGATGCAACACTTACCACATCTGCATATAGAGGAATTTATGAAAATAAGGAGGAAAAAGAGAGCATTATGACTATGATCAGACGACGTACATCCGATACATCACTTTAAGTCTCCTGAAAAATTAAATAATCAATCTTTTAGACAAAAACCATGGGAGCTCATCCTAATGTCCACATTCCAAAAGAATCATGGCCTCACTGGACATGGTATGCAATTGAGTTTGGAATTATTCTTGCAATCTCAATGTTAGTTTCAAGAGAAATTACTAATTCCATAGAAGGACTAACTCCACAAATACAAAATTATGTATTCATGGGAATTGTTGGTGGAATATTCTTTATTTGGTATATTATAATTAGAAATTTTGTTTTCAAAAAGAAGATTCTTGATAACAAATACTAGAACTATTTTAGATATTTTGTTTTGTCTATAATACCAGCTTTTTGAAAGGCTATTTTTCTATTATTACAAGACTCACAACTACCGCAATGATACTTCTTACTAGAATAACAACTCCATGTTTGAAAAATGGAATTACCCAAAGTTTTAAAACCAATTTTTAGTAATTCACTTTTTGAAAGACCCTCACGATACGGTGACCATATTTTGATATTTTTTCGTAATCCCGAATCTATTCCATCAATCTCACCTTGATTAAAAGCCGACTCCAATTTTTTTGCAAATATTGGTCTGCAATCAGGATAGTGTTTATCACCTGTATGTGCACCATATCCTACAAATGATGCATTAAGAGTAAACGCCCATGCTGAAGCAATTGACAGGAATACTGCATTTCTAATCGGAACAACAATGGAATAATCAAACTTGCTTGGTATTTTCCTCTTTGAACTAGTTAAAACATTAGAATCTCCATACAATTCCTTCATAAAACCAATATCGATAATTTTATGCTGTTTTAGCCCAATATTCTTCGCAAAAGTTTTTGCTGCAATAATCTCTCTGTTAGATTTTTGGCCATATGAAAATGAAATTCCATAAAGATCATATTTTGATTTTAGGTAACTAGCTACACAAACTGAATCTACTCCACCACTAAACAAAATAACTGCTTTTTTCATAAATTCTTTCTCCAGATTATTTTTTTATTACTACTGCACCATTGCTTGGCTTGCAAACTACAATTCGACATTTTGTATTTGCAGATGCAAATCCTCTAGACATTGCTAAACTTATCTTCTTTAAATCTGCTGAGCTATTTGAAAATGCAATTACTGAAGGACCTGCACCACTTATTGTCACACCTAACGCACCTGCCTTGAGAGCATTTTCTTTCACCTTGACAAATCCTGGTATCATATGTTGTCTTGCAGGCTCTACAATTACATCTTTTATGGAATCACCTATCAACTTGGGATCTTTTTTCATAAATCCCACAACAATTGCTGTAGCATTTGACAAGTTTGCAATACTGTCAATCAATCTTACTTTTTTAGGTATTACACTTCGTGACACCTTAGTTTTCTTTTTTGGAACTTCAAGTTTTGGAACTGCAATACACATTCTCAGATTCATTGGCGGTTCAATCTTGATTACATTTAGAGGATTTGTTCTTACTATTACAAATCCACCCAGTACTGATGCTGCTACATTATCATAATGAACAGAACCAGCACTAGCCTTTTCTCCTGATCCTGCAAATTCTACAAGTGTATTTTCATCTA
>JACRND010000101.1 GCA_016234975.1 Nitrosarchaeum sp.
CACCATTATCCTTTTTACAAAAACAAGTGATACATTTCTAGTGTATTCTTTTGCAGTATTCATGTGAATTTTGTAACTATCTTCATCATAATGTGTTGTCATCAAATCTATTGGCATTCTTACAAGTGCATTTGTCCCATCAAATCTTCTAGACGGCACAACTATTACAAAATTTGGTGGTATTTTGTAGTTTAACATAAAATCTATGTCTTGAGTTTTGATGAACGGTATGTCTTGTGGAAAAACAATTGATGCGTCAAATTGATTTTCTAAAAGATATTTGTCAGCTAGAGCCACTGCGCTATTGACACTTTTTTCCTCATTGTCTGGGATGATCACAGCATTATATTTTTTACCAAGATTGATTGCCTTTTCTTCTTTTGTTACAATTACTGTTTTTTCAATTTGTGGTGAAATTGATAATATGTGTAGTATTTCTTCTAACATAATTTTGCACAAGTCTTCTTTTTGTTGTGATGATAAATCCAAACGCGTTTTTGCTAGAGAGAAAGTCTTTACAGGAATGATTGCTGCAATTTTCAAAATTATACGTGTATTTGTTTTAAAATGAAATTTGCTAATGCGTCTTCAGCTAGTTTGTTGTTCATGGTAATTTTTGTTTCATACACTTTCATATCTAGACTTTGAATCTTCTTTACTAGTAGTCTATCTTTTGCATCTACTACTATGTTTGAGCATACGTCTGAATACATTTTTGCAAGACCGTATGCATTTGCTTCAATTCCTGCAGCTTCCATATACTTTGCTGCTGGTCCGCTTATTGCTTTATCTCCAATAAGTGGACTAACTGCAACAACTTTCTTTTTGATTTTTGAAAGTTCTTTTCGAATTCCTTTGATTTGTAACATTGGACCAATCGATGTCAATGGATTTCCTGGCGCCAGAATTACCATGTCTGCGTCATGAATTGCATTTACTGCTTCAGGATTTGGACGCGCTTTGTCTGCTCCAATATATTGAATTCCTTCAACTGGGTCTCTTCCACGATGTTTTACCCAATACTCTTGAAGGTGTAACTCTCCTTTGTCTGTGATTATTCTTGTTTCTATGCTGTTATCTGTAACTGGAATGATGTTTGCACTGACTGCAAATTTTTCACACATCCATTTTGTAATGTCACTTAAATTTTTACCATTTTTTAACATGTTTGTTCTTATCAAATGAGTTGCTGCATCTCTGTCTCCGACTCTAAACCATGTCTCTTCTCCAAACACTTCCATCTGTCGTAGAAAATTGAATGTGTCTTTTTTGATTCCCCATCCTCTTTCTTGATCTAGTAAATCTGCTAGACCGTAGATGATGGTATCGATATCTGGACATACGTATAATCCATAAAGCCAATAATTATCTCCCACGTTAGTTATTACGTTCACTTTGGATTCCTGAGCTACTAATCCTCTAACTAGTTTCACCGAACCTGTTCCGCCTGCTAGTACTGTAATCATTTCATTTTCTCCTAAAACTGTAAAGTCTTCTGCTGTCACTACATATTACTTTTTCAGAAATTCCCGATCTAATTTTTGAGGATAGGTTTATTACTAATTAATTGTCGATTTTATTCGTGTCTAGGACTGTATTTGCAGCAGTTTTGATTGCCAGTTTGTTTGTAATTGGCTCAAGTTCTTCTGTTTGGGCGGCACAAATCGACGCTAGAATTAATCCTAATAGCAACGCATCTCCTTTCTCTTATAATTTTCAGAAAACCATTTTCATTGAATATCCAGATGGTGGAAAAATATTTGACGAACTACATGAAAAAGAATGGACAATAAGTGGTACTGCAGATGCATCAAATCCTGGAGTTCAAAAATTAATTGCCAGTCTTAATCAAAAAATTCTCTCTGACAGAAGCAACTCAAAAGTTTCTGATCTAAATGTGACTTATGATATTCATCTTAAAGGCAGAAATCTCAACACCTCTATTGATTACAAAGTAACCCTGAAAGGTACTCTATCTGACTATGTAATTACAAAAGACCAAGTTCGTACATTAGTTGATATGGGTTGGAGAGGAATGGGCACTAATGATGCTGTTGTAATTGATGGCGTAGAAATTAATTTCCCAATATCGGCATTACGAGACAAAGAACCTGCTGTATATGATATTCTTGCAGGAACTGAGGCAGATACAATATTATCAAAAGGTATCATAAATGCTGATTTTATTTTGGAGCAACCAATGACTAATTGGCACTTTTTGTTTGATCCTACAGGAATCAATGTTTATGCTGGCACATTTGGGTTAGACAAGTCTATCTCTGGATTTGTTGTATCTAAATGGACAATGGGCGAAAGTAGTCTTAGAGAAGGCAGACAAGTTGAAAGAGTTTTTGAAGCACCAGTGTCTGCTGATCAAAATTATGTAGTTAGAAGTGTTCAATCATCTGATCAAGGAAATATAGCTGCAATTGGATTTGGTGCATTGGATGTACTTGATGGATTAGAAATCGCAGGAATCACCCCAACTCCTCCACAAGGTTACCAAACAACTTCTACTGGTGGATTTCCTGTAACGATAGTTTATGGTATGGCAGGAATGGCTGCAATCGGTGGCATCGCATTTTTCATATTTAGTAATAGATCATTAAAGAATCAAAAAATTGGTCAACAAGGAATTGATCCAAATAGATTAGTTAGTTATCAAACAAGTGCATCTGCTGGTGGTTATCAAACTAATAGAGGTGAAGCACAGCTTGCTGATGCTTCTGATTACGAGCAAACTAGAAGTGTATATGAAGAACAAAAACAAAGTCCTCCACCAGCCATTCCTAGTAGCAAGGAGGAAGCAGCATGTGGTTGTGCCGCA
>JACRND010000102.1 GCA_016234975.1 Nitrosarchaeum sp.
ATAAAACCAAAAATAATATGCATTTTAGGAAATACTGCATTTAATTCAATTTTAGGCGGTTCAGAAATCACAAAATATAGAGGAAAAATAGTAAAAAAAGACGAGCAATTTTATTTTTTGACAGTTCATCCAGCAGCTACAATTTATAATCAAGAATTAATCACGGTTTTAAAAGAAGACATTACAAAATTATTTGATTTGATCAGAGAGTTAAAAAATGGCAAACAGATTTTAGCAGACATTGACTACTCTGCCTAGGACATTTTATTCACGTGATACTATTGTAGTTGCAAAAAGTCTACTAGGAAAAAAAATAGTACGAAAGATAGGCAAGCATGAGATTTCAGGCATAATCATAGAGACAGAGGCATACAGACATAGGGATGATCCAGCAAGTCATGCATTTAGAAAAGTTACTGAACGGAACAAAGCAATGTTTGATGAAGTGGGAAAGGCATATGTCTATTTTACATACGGAATGCATTATTGCATTAATGTAGTTGCAAGAAATTCAAAATTTGAAGCAGGTGCAGTTTTAATTCGTGCAATCATACCTGAAAAAGGAATAGAGATTATGGAAAAAAACAGAGGCATAAAAGACATAAAAAAACTCACCGATGGTCCTGCCAAGTTAACTCAGGCACTAGGAATCACAAAAGAGCATTACGGTGTAGACTTGACTGCAGATTCAAAATTATTCATTGTTGAAGGAGTAAAAAGACCAGGCAAAATAATCGCCAGTCCCAGAATTGGGATAAAAAATGCGACAGAGAGATTGTGGAATTTCAAAATATCAATAAAATAAAACTAGAATTTATTTTTCATTGTTTTCATCTAGGGTCCACGGTGCAAATCTTCCTAAGATTTTTTGCCAGTCTAATCTTAAAAGTAAAACAATGACAGCAGTCATCATAGCACCAAATATTATGATTCCAATATAGACAGTAGTTATGTCAGTCACGTTTTCAAGAAATGGATTTATCAAAGAGAAGCCCAGATTATGAGAAATAAGAACAATGGAATAACTAAGAACAATCTTACCAGTAAGTGTGGCAACGAAAAATCTTTTTGGGTTATATTTTGCCAACCCTAATGGAACATATATCAAATCATCAGGTATCGGGGTTGCGGCAGCAACAAATGCGGCAGCCGCACCATATCGTTTTACTAATCTCTCAAATGGTCGCATTCTTTTTCTAGTTTTTTCATTTATGATATGTCGGCCTTCATAACTTACATAGAAGATAATTTGCTTTGCAACAGTTGCAGTTAATGCAGAAAGTAATGCTATAACATGCAGGTTAAATTGATCACCTACAGACATCGAAGCAAGTAAAAGAAATCCAGGTAATGGGATAAATGGAATTAAAGAACCAAAGAAATTAACTAGTCCTAAGCCAAGATATCCCACTTCCGAAGAAAATGGGAACAAGGCAGCAAAATCCACAAATCAACCAGTAATTAGGCATTATTTAATAAAAGCGAACAAGGGTGCAAGGTTTGACAAAAAAAGCATCTCCGCAATCATTAAAATATCATCTTTTTACAACCAAAACAAATGATTAAAAAAGAGTACCCAAAAATTTGTGATGAAATATCAGGAATAAGCCCATACATTAGATTTGTAGGAATAATTGGGAAGGGAGGAGAACTCTTGGCATACAAAAGAAGGCCAGATTTAAAACCGCTATTGGATGCAAAAAATACACAGTATCAATTTTCACATATTGCCATAAAAACAGATCTTGAGGAATTCTTTGATAAGAATCTTGGAGAAATTGAATTTGTATGGGAAGAAAGGAAGAAAGTTCAAACTATATCATTTGCAATTAAAAAAATTCGTGTTTGGATATCAATCGATAAAAAAGTAATTCGCTCAGAAATGTTAAGAATAATTGATTCCTGTTTGCCAATTGTAAAAAAATATGCCCAGGCATAAATTGATTGAATGTCATTACGGTTAAATTAATTTAGATTCTTTAAGCAAAACAGACGAGTTAAAACATATTTTATAACATGAAAATTGGATCAACCCTTAACTTTTTTAGAACAATTATTCTAAGAAAATCGTGGATGAGATAGAGGAAGTTCAGAATTTAGTTAATAGAATAAACTCAAGAGATTTTAATTCAAAAGAATATCAGGAAATGAAAATTGAAGAACTCAGTGTAGAGATTAGGGATGCCATAAAATTCCAACAAGAATCATTTCAAAAGATTGAAGAACTTGAAACAAAAGGGGTGCAACGTGATTTAATAAAATATGCAAAGATAATTTGTAAAAATAGTACGGAAAGAGAAATATTAAAAATTCAAGAAGTTTATCTGAAAAAAATTGAAAAGAAATATCTCAAATCAATTAAAAAATGAACTAAAGATCATCATATAACCAACATCGAACATAACCAGTTTTTGTTTTAAATTTTGGTGGAACTGTCTTACATTTTTCTATTGCAAGCGGACATCTTTCAATGAAGCGGCATCGAGTAGGAGATTCTAAAAGGCTGGGAGGTATTCCTTTGATGTATTTCGGAGGCATTCCTTTTAACTTTGGGATTGATTCCAAGAGTCCCTGGGTGTAAGGATGTTTTGGATTTTGGTAAATTTCATGAGAAGAGCCAAATTCAATCATATGTCCACCATACATTATTCCAATTTTATCAGCAATTTCAGATAAAACTGCAAGATCATGGGTAATTAGCATAAATGACATGCCATCTTTTTTGAGTTTTTTTAAGAGGTTAACAATTTGAGCCTGAGTTAAAACATCAAGTGCTGTTGTAGGTTCATCGGCAATAACAAATTTTGGCCTAAGCAACAGGGCCATAGCAATTACCACTCTTTGTTTCATTCCACCACTGAGCTCATGTGGATATTTCTTTAAAACAACATTATCCAAACTGACAGAATGAATTGCATTTACAATCGTCTCATCTAAATCACCATGGAAATTGTGTTGCTTTAGAATTTCAACAAATTGTTCTTTTATAGTAAATACAGGATCAAGAGAATTCATTGCTCCCTGAAATATCATTGAAATCTTTTTCCATCTGAATTTCTCGGCAAATTCAGATTCTGAAATATTCAATATGGAATTACCATCAAAAAGAATCTCTCCGTTTGTTTTACCTCCCAAAAGCATCCTAATAATAGATAGACCCAAAGTGCTTTTACCACATGCACTTTCTCCTGCGATGCCTATTGATTCACCGTCTGCTAAATCAAAGTCTACGTCATCTACTGCATATACAGAACCCTTTGATGTATGATATTGAGCAGAAAGCCTATTTACAATTAAGACCATGTATTCAATAGAACCAACTAGAATTTCTGTTTTGCACCAAGGGATATAAACAACTTTACAGAATGTAAAAAATCGATTCAAATGAAACTGCCAATATGTAATTTTGATGCAAAAAATGCAGTACTTTGTCCAAAATGTGAGAGTAAAGTAGAATCTGGAAGCATTACAAAGGTAGACGTTGATGCATCAATCAAACTAGCACAATTAGCCAAATCAAATCAGATAATTGACAAATTTACGCTTTATTCATGTAAGGAATTTAATGGAAACTTTGTGTTGTCTTTGGCTAAAAACGACATCATGATAATTAGGCAGAGCAGAGTACTTTACAGATTACTTCAGGATCAATTTCAAGGAAAAATATGGTTAGTGGAAGCCGATGAAAATGATAAAAGATTCATAGAAGATCTGTTCTTTCCAACAAAAATTTTATCAATTAACTCAGTTTGGGCGCCAGGCGGAGTGCAAAAAACAAAGGCAGTAGTATCTGGAAAATGGACGCCTAGATTTCCAATTGACACAAACAAAGTCATTCAAATTGTCAAAAATGCCCGAAACCTTGACATTGAGATAGAATTTGAGGAAAAAAGAGCGTGAAAAGGAATTGGGATTTGTTAAAACTCATGATATTGCAGAATTAAACGCAGACATTATTGGAAAAGAGGTTGTATTGGGGGGATGGATTGAAGATCTCCGAAAATTAGGAAAGATGACATTTATCACATTACGTGATGTTTCTGGAATTTCTCAGATCATAGTAAAGGGGGAATTAAATGACAACTTGGAAGAGTTGAACCGCCAGAGTGTAATTAGCGTAAGAGGAACAGTACAGGAAACAAAGGCGCGAGATTTTAATTTTGAGATAAAAGCAGATGAAATAGAAGTATTAGCAAAGGCAGTACATCCATTACCTGTTGACCCAATTGGAAGAGTAGAAAGTAATATCGATACAAGATTAAATCATCGTGCATTAGACATGCGAAATCAAAAAACTGCATCAATTTTCAAATTACGACATTATGTATTAGAAACGTTACGTAAAACATTAGCAGAAAAAAAATTTATTGAAATTACAACACCAAAAATAATTGGCAGTGCAAGTGAAGGAGGGGCAAATTTATTTTCGTTGGATTATTTTGGCAAGACAGCATATCTTGCTCAAAGCCCACAATTGTACAAAGAGCAAATGACAATAGGACTTGAGAGAGTTTATGAAATTTCTAATTTCTATAGAGCAGAAAATTCACATACAGGTCGTCATCTTAGCGAATTTACAAGTATAGACATTGAAGCTGCATTTATGGATTATAATGATGTAATGAACATTTTAGAATCACTAGTGATTGAGGTTTACAAAGTCACATCAGAGAAATGTAAAAAAGAACAAGAAAACATAGGACATGTAATTGAAATCCCAACGTCTCCTTTTGAAAGGATAACATACACTCAAGTAATTAATGAGTTAAAAAAAGTGGGAGAAAAAGTAGAATTTGGAGATGACTTGCTTGATTCACATTTAAGAATAATTGGAAAGAATCATCCTGGATTTTATTTCCTCACTGACTGGCCAATGAAATTAAAACCATTTTACATAAGAGAAAAAGACGAAGATCCTAAATTATCACGCTCATTTGATCTTCAATTTGGATATCTAGAGCTGTCATCTGGAGGAACCAGATTACATAATCCAGAGATGTTAAAAGCCAGACTCAAAGAACAGGGTTTGGATCCAGCTCAATTTGCAGATCATCTTCAGACATTTGATTGGGGAATGCCACCACACTCGGGTTGGGGAATGGGATTAGACAGATTAATGACCACTCTTATCGGAATAGACAATGTAAGAGAAGTCGTACTTTATCCAAGAGATCCGGACAGACTGAGCCCATAAATCAATTCAGATTTTTATTGCAAAAGAAATAATGGTATCTCATGATAGAACAAGCAGATGCAAAAAAAGTAGTAGAAGTGATAGGAAATAATCTGATTGGGGTGTCACATGATTCCAATAGCTTTCAAAAGTTGCCAGATACTTTCTGGGGATATTTTGCAAGAGGACATGATAAAAAAGGGACATTTGGTGTAATAGTTACTTATTCTGAAAATGGAAAATATGTAGATAATCTAATCAAAAT
>JACRND010000115.1 GCA_016234975.1 Nitrosarchaeum sp.
TTGGCAAATGAAAATACACTTAAAGTAAAAACAACAATAATTGCAGACCAATAAATTTTGTATTTCATGAATTGTTGATTAGGTCTAGCTAACAGTATTTAAACAAAAGATTTATTCTATAAACTTAGAATGAGAAGCTACGAGTGCATACAATTTAAAAATAACATTATGAATAAGGAATTCACATTCTAAATTTTTAGAATAACATAAAAAAGTAGAATTTGATTTAAAGAATATTTCAATGTGACATACATGATGATGATAAAAATTTTTGATTACAATTCCAATATTATGAAATCAATCTTTTTTGTTTTATTTTTGATTAATTTAGCTTTGAATATTTGATTTAGAGTTACTTGTATTAGGATAAAGATTCAAAATTGGCTCCAGATCAGTCAATGTAATTTCAACTTTACCTATCCGACTACGGTATTGTTTTATTTTTTTCCCCTCAGCAGAAATCACAAATTTGTCTACTTCTGCAAGCGCCAATTCTTCTAAATTAGACAAAGTTTTGTAAACAGTAGATATTGAAATCTTTAATTCATCTGCAATTTGTGTTGCATCTTTTGATTCATTTTTAATTGAAAACAATACAGCGCGTGTACATACACTACTTAGGGATTCGATTATTTTTTGAGTGACATCAAATTCGCTTAGTTGAATTATGTTTGGTTTAGACATGTGATTCACTAGTTTGGCACCAAATTAAGAACAGGATCAGGTTTTCTTATGGAAATGTCAGCCTTACTTATACGACTTTTGTACATTTTGAATTTTCTTCCTTTATCTGAAATCATCCATTTTTCTACTTGAATTAGGGTAAGTTCTTCAAGATCACTTAATTTTTTATAAACAGAACTAAGTGGAATTTTTAGTTTTTCAGACAGTTCGGAGGCAGTCATTCCTTTTTTTATGATTGAAAACAATATTGCACGTGATTCAGAATCTGCCAATGCTTCGATTACTTTTTGAGTAACATCGTATTTTTTTAGTTGTGGCAATGTTAAACGTCGCGTCAATTAGATTAAAAATCAATACAGAGTTATTTAAATTACATTATATTATTCTCGTTCCAGAGACTTAGAACAACTAATTAAAAGAAGGTGTGATTTCTTTATGAGGTTTATAATGATTCCACAGAGATCCCAAAATTAGACCTAATGAAAGCCAATAAAGAGAGACGGTGAATGCAGACATCATTCTAAAATGTTCAACTAAATCCATAGGGGTGGTGATTTGGTCAGGATTTCCAGGCATCGCAACAAATACTATGCCAATAAATGCGGCATAGCCAGCAATAGCAATAATTTTTTTAGTTTTTAGTTTTTGAGAAAGTTTGTAAAATCCAACAGCACCAAATCCAGAAATCGCAATAAATGTCAAATAAAGAATTTCACGCAAGACAATAGTTTCAGGATTACCGACAGTTGGAGGATTTGCAGGATATTTCAAAAATGGAATAAAGTAAATTGTTAACCACATAATCCCTGCCAAAACCAGGGCCTTTTTGATATCTGTTTTTCCAGGAAGGGAGTTTCTTGAAAGTGCAAAAACAATTCCAAATAGAGAACCAATAGAAACACCAAGAATCACTCCAGCAAAAACTTGCCCACTCTTTTGCCATATTCTATAGTCATCATATTGTGCCCTAAATTCAGGAGTATCTTTTTCTTCGCCTGATGCAAACAGGTGTTGATTTTCAATTCCAATTGCTTGATCAAGTGAGGGCTCGACAAATATGAGATTTGCACCACCATGAATAAGTCCAGCAGCAGCACCAGAAGCTATAACTATAACAATAAAAAGAAATGTTTTCATCAGGTTAAAACCCTAGTGACAAGGAAAGCCAGCAGCGTGTCTCATATCATGAGTAAGTTCGTGGATGTAAATGTCATGAAATGCTTCTTCGCCATAAACTAGACTAAAGATATGTCCTTGATCAAATCCAACAACAAATAATCCTGTTGCAAAAATCATAGCCAAGGCAACAATTGCAATAACAGGAACACCATTCTTAGATACACTGATTTGTCTTGATTGAGACATGTAAATTCTCTTGATTAAACATATTTAAATTCTTGGACAATTTATCCAATTAATAAAGAAAATCATATACATGCTCAAAATCCAAATATCAGTTTTAGATCTAACATACGGATTCTTTTGTTGTGTTAAACAGTACGAAAATCATAAGGGGTAATCTAAACTTGATTTTAATCATCCAAGATACAAAAATGAGATCTTACAGATTATTGAGACATTATGATAGATCCGTATGGAACAAACAGGTACAAATCAATTATTCAAACAATTATTCAAACAATGATTAAAGAATGTGGAAAATCTAAAAAAGAATTACTGGAAAGTATGAATTATTTGCATATATAACACAAGGAATTTTTGGAAGAATAGGATATTCAAAAGTTCTTGTTCCAATAAAAATGGAAATCAACAGATCGGAGTAAATAAAATAAATATGACAAACGTGATAAAGTTCCAGAGACACATACAAAACAGATGCGACTAATTACCAGTGATGAGCCACACATATTAGAATTATACAAGATTGGTGGAAATTTGATAACAGAGATGTCATAACAGCAGAGAATGAGTAAAAGGGTCTAAAATTTATCAAAAAGAATGTTCATTCAAAATTAAATCAATCAGAAAATTATTTCGATGTCATACTATTAGATCACCGCATATCAGTGTTAAACTGATTACAAACAGCAATTGAAATTCTAAAGATAAATTCAAATCAAAATGAAGAAATTTTTTCTGGGAAGTATTTCAATGCGATACTAATTCTAAATAACCATCATCTAGATAGAAGATCGTTTATCCAATTTATATAGAATCATAAATAAGAGAAATTCTGCGCAAAAATATTCAGGCTTTACAAGACATAGTATCCAGAAAAGGTTCAAGCAAAGTACTCACATTCAGCATTCCACATGTACTCAAAGCATTACAATTGTTAACTAATGAAAGATTTGTTAGCAGAGCAACGTTTGGAAAAGAGATTCATCTAGGAGAAGGTGCAGTTAAGACATTAATTTTACATCTAAAAGAAGCAGGAATAGCTGATTCAACAAAATCGGGAACATTTCTTACTGAAAAAGGACATAGATTAACAGATCAGATACAAAATGCAATCCCCAAAGAATGTAAAATTAAAAAATGCAACATAATCCAAGGCAAACACAATCATGCAATTTTACTCAAAAACCATTCTAAGATAGTTAAAACAGGGTTGGAGCAAAGAGATTATGCAATTTTGTACGGTTCTTCAGGATGCATTACATTGACATGTAAAAACAAAAAACTAGTTTTTCCAGGTGATGAAAAAGAGTGTTTTATTAAAGATAGAAAAACAGAGAACTATCTTTTAGAAAATTTATGTCCTGATGAAGGAGACATAATAATAATCTCATCATCGGATGATCCGTTTGTAGCAGAAATATCTGCAAAAAACTCAGCGTTATGGACTTTGGCATCTGTTTAATGTAAGGAAACTATTTACTAGAAAAAAAAATCAACTGATCAATGAAAAAGATCTACATGTTTGCAATTCCAATAGCCATAGGAGTGTTAACAGGCATGTTTTTGGCATTTTACCCCCAATCAGAAAATGATTCAAAAATATGGACTGAATCAAAATTAATTCAGAATGGCTCACCTATTATGGGAAATCCATCTGCATCGATTACAATTTTAGAATGGGGAGATTATCAGTGTACCTTTTGTCATAAATTTCATCAAAGCACTCTAAATACAATCAAACAGGATTTTATTGAAACAGGAAAAGTAAAACTAGTGTTCAAAGACTTTCCACTGAATGGACATGATTCTGTTTTAGCCGCTGAAGCAGCACACTGTGCTCAAGATCAAGGAAAATACTGGCAATATCACGATGAATTATACAAGAATTGGGCAGGTGAAAGAACAGGATGGATCACCCGTGATTCGTTAGACAAATTTGCCATAGCAGTAGATCTGAATTCAGATAAATTCAATGAGTGTATGAATGATCACAAATATCTAGAAAGAGTAAATCAAATGTATGAATTTGGTAAAGAGATAGGAATTGATGCAACCCCATCTTTTTTTGTTTTCAATAATGAAAAAATAATCAAAA